>JABGTK010000155.1 GCA_018647265.1 Candidatus Neomarinimicrobiota bacterium
TACTATATGTAGATAAAACCAATTTAAGTTTGGTTGGTTCATTTATTTCCTTTTATTAATTTGAGTGCTGGGTCGGATTCGAACCGACGAATAATGGATTTGCAATCCACCCCAATTGACCACTCTGGCACCAGCACGGCCTCTCTGCTGATATGGTGGTGAGGATTATATGTTGTTATATTAATTGAATAACCTTTCTATTCGATAGTGCATTTAATCACTACTATAATAAGTATTCGGTCAAATACCGAAATACAATTTTATTTTGTTCATTTGAGGATTTCATCCGAACCTTCCTCGTGATAGAAATACAATTCTTCATATGTGGAATCAATAACACAATATTTAGATGTGGTTGATTCGCCGTTAAAAGAAGGATAATTAATTTGATACTGATGATATAGAGTATCGGTGAATAAAGAGTTATGATTAGTAAGGAACATATATCTAGAATTCTCGTAATAGTGATATAACGAATAAGTGTATACAGAGCTAGTTGGTAAAAGCATAATATGTGCTTCTTCGGTTAGATGACATTCATTCAACGAGAATAACATCGAGAAGATAATTTGTAAGTTGATTAATAAAGTGTTCATTTTAATTTATTCCATAGTGAGAATTAAGTATACGGAAGATAGAATACTCCACACACATATAATTGTTAGTATAGTGATAATGATATTCATCTCCAAGGCAACATAGTCATACCAATGATATTAAGTAAGACCTCTATTATAATAACAAAGATTAAACCACCAATGATTTGGTATGTCCACCACTTCCAACCTTGTAGATTATCCGCCCATTTACGAGATTTGGAGTTTCTAGCTTTATCATACAAACCACTACTCTCACCTATCTTACTGGCCCAATGGTTCGGGTCTATGAATTGTTTTAATTTAATCAACGGCCAACATATTGTGTTTAGTATTTTGATAATTTTCATATTAATAAGTATATGGATTAACGACTAAACATAAATATATTTACCTCAATCCACCTCAATCCCAAGCTTTCACTTCTATTCCTTTGGAATACCATTAATAGTATAATAACCATGTAAATAAAATTTGACCTCGATATGCGAACCGATAAGGGCCTCTGTCATATTGTCAAACTTTTCTCAGTTAACGGGTAAATAGTATGGGTAGCTCTTAGATACGAAATCTATGACAAACTGACACAGAGCTGTATTTTGGTGTTTTTTATACGTTTGCTATTATGAGCCACGTTATACCTACGATCATTATAAACAGGAAGGTTAGTCCTTCTTGTATATACTGTATAGTACTATGACGCACTTTATTATTTACCTTACGATTCATTTCATTCAATCTCATTACTGTTATTACTATATTATTATTAGCTCTCGGCTATTCATTTAAATTTTAGAGGAGAGACTGTTTCAACTTACTAACGCGTTTTCAGTATCGACGAATACCATTTTAAGGTTCTCACACCACCAGCCTGTATACATCTGGTTCTCCAATTTTAATACTTTGGGATTAGATGAGGATTCGAACCTCACAGCCAGAATCTTATCTGACACCACTAGTCTATCACTAAGGCCGTCGCCCGTGAATAATCAACCTTCTAACCCTTCGAATTCTAATAGGGAATCCAGTAGTCTTTGAAGTTATCTTTGGACTGTCAGTAGTTATTAACTCTATTCCCTATATTTTCAAAAATCTTTGAGAGTTCCAAATAGGTAGTCACTCTCAACCCACCAGGCTTCCAAATAAGTAGTCAACCCTAACCCACTGATCTTTCGATTCCAAATATGTAGTCATCGAGAACCCACAATTCTTTGGGATGGAAATAGTAAAAAAACCATCCCTTTGCTTTTAACTGGTAATGAAAGGGTAACAACACCCGAAACAGTCAAAAGACTTTTAAAATCTTCATGCCGCTTTACGCCCTTTGCGACTTTTCACAATATCTCTCTATATCCCTTTTTTTGGGAGAGAGTCGGGCTTTATCTAATTCAATCTTTTTCTTTCATTTCTTATACCTTAATATACAACCAATTTATTTAAGATCCAAGCCTTTTTTTCACTTTTTTTAATTATTTTTCGGTTGAACTATCTTAAACCTAACCTCTGGTTTATCTATAACCTTCTTAGACACGAACTTGCCGTTATCTATATGTAGAACCTTCTCACCATTCTTATTTATAGCCACCCATACATCACCTCTCATTACACTTCCTCCAGTAATACTTCAAATTCTTCTTCCATCTCAGCTATAGCTTCTATCCTAGCTGACTCTAACTCTGATTCAACCACAAGTAACTCATCTACGTCACCTATATCTTCTGAATCCCAATCTATTTTTACAAAACTCATCTTTAATTCCTTTATCTTATACCATAATATACAACCAAAACCCTATACGAGTCAAGCCTTTTCCGAATTATTTTCA
>JABGTK010000156.1 GCA_018647265.1 Candidatus Neomarinimicrobiota bacterium
TGGTCGCCCATCCACTTTTGCAAATATAATTGATACCATTGTTTATCGCACTTATGTCACTCGAGATCGGGGCAAACTTACACCCACTTTTCTCGGTGTTGCTGTAACCCAGCTTTTGGAAAACCATTTTACTTCTTTGGTCGACAGTCAATTCACAGCCAATATGGAAGATGGCCTCGATGCAATCTCTCGCGGAGAATTAGATGCGGTTCCTTTCATGAAAGACTTTTATTTTGGTTCAGAAGACCAAGTGGGATTAGAGGGTATGCTGGATGATAAAGTGGATATTGGCAAGGCATGTTCCGTTCAACTGGATTATGATGGTGACCCCATTGAAATCCGCGTTGGGCAATATGGCCCCTTCGTCCAACAAGGAGAAGTACGTAAATCTGTACCCAATGATGTATACCTTGGCGATTTGAATGTGGAAAAAGCATTAGAAATTTTGAACCAAGAGATTAATGAAGACCGGGAATTAGGTAAAGATTCGAATTCAGGCGAATTGGTTTTAGTTAAAAATGGTCCTTATGGCCCATATGTTCAGTTGGGTGAAACCAGTAAACGTAAAGGTATCCCCAAGGGAACACCATCGGCTGATATTGATCTCGAAATGGCGCTCAAACTTTTATCATTACCTAGAATATTGGGAAAACATCCTGAAACGGATGAGGATGTAAAAGCTGATTACGGTCGCTTTGGGCCCTACGTTACTGCCGGAAAAGGTAAGAATGGAACTATCCCACCCACCATGTCTCCCTTAACCATTGAATTAGCGGAAGCACTGGAATTAATAAAAAATAGAAATAGTGGCCCCCAAGAATTACGAACATTGGGTGACCATACAACTACCGGGGAATCTTTAGTATTAAAGTCCGGGCGATATGGCCCCTACCTTACTGATGGAAAAGTGAATGCATCCCTACCTCGGGATACAGATCCGGAGAAAATGACCTTAGAAGAAGGTGTAGCTTTGATTGACAAAAAACGGGCAGCACCACCACGAAAAAAGAAACGCAAAGCTGCCAAGAAAAAGAAGAAAAAGAAATGAAACGATTCTTCCCCATCTTGATTCTTATCGGTATCCTTTGGGCCGATGAGAAAGATAAATTAATTATCGATGTTGAACAGAGTCTCATGGCCACTTGTTGTTGGAGTGGTACGGTGTACGATCATGGCAATAAGGAGATGGAAATCAAGATCGCCGGTATGGTGAATACAGGGAAAACCAAAACTGAAATCCTTGACTATTTTACAGACAAATATGGGGAACGGGTTTTGGCCGTGCCCAAAGCAGAAGGCTTTAATTATTTCGCTTGGCTAGCACCTTTATTTATTGCGGGACTTGGGCTTACCATTGTTTTGCTTTATATGCGTACATCAAAGCATAGCACGATTCCATCAGTCAATCCCACAGATGATTCCATAGCTTTCAGCGATGAGATAGAACGAGAACTGAAGGAATTGGACTAAACCTCTCCCACAAGATTGCAATAATAAACTTATGAATTATTGCGAAAGCCACTAGAAATGATTCATTTCATTCATCATTTCCCACCATTCATTTATCCAAATAATTCCCTAATTTTCACTCCTTATATTTGACAAAAAAATAACGGAGTATTCACTCTATCATGAGTATCGATAAGATTGTATCCCTTTGCAAACGGCGGGGATTTATTTTTCAAAGTTCTGAAATTTACGGCGGCTTCGGTGCCGTCTATGATTACGGTCCCTTAGGGATTGCCTTAAAAAATAATATATCCCAACTATGGTGGCGGGCCATGACCCAACTTCATGAAAACATTGTTGGGCTGGATAGCGGCATTTTAATGCATCCAAAAATTTGGGAAGCTTCGGGACATGTGGGCGCTTTTAACGATCCATTGGTGGATTGTAAACAATGTAAAGCACGTTACCGCGCCGATGAGCTTTTTGATGGTAATCCCGACGAAGGAAAATGGGATGAAATTCAATGCCCCAAATGCGGCACTACCGGTAACCTCACAGAACCGCGCCAGTTTAATTTGATGTTTAAAACTCATATCGGCCCCGTTGAAGAATCAGCCAATGTCGCTTACCTCCGCCCCGAAACGGCACAAGGAATTTATGTTAATTATCTTCTCACCCAAAATGCCATGCGCCTGAAGGTTCCTTTTGGAATTGCCCAAATTGGTAAGGCATTTCGGAATGAAATTGTAGCGAGAAATTTTATTTTTCGAACCCGAGAATTTGAACAAATGGAAATGCAGTATTTCGTAAAACCGGGAGCAGATGATCAATCTATGTTGGATTGGAAAAATGAACGATTAGCCTTTTACAACCAACTTGGAATCGATCCGAAAAAACTCCGATTCCACGAACATGGTGAAGGTGAGTTAGCTCACTACGCCAAAGAAGCTTGGGATATCGAATTTGAATTCCCATTTGGTTGGTCCGAGATTGAAGGTATTCACAACCGCACCGATTTTGACCTGGCACGGCACCAAGAATTCTCTGGCAAGAAAATGGAAGTATTTGATCAAGTGAACAATGAACGCTTTCTTCCATACATTATTGAAACTTCCGCAGGTTTAAACCGCATGATGTTGGCAGTTCTTTCTGATGCTTATTGGGAAGATGATGAAAACAACCGTGTAGTAATGAAACTCCATCCGCGAATCGCACCGGTGACGGCTGTGGTCTGTCCATTAGTGAAAAAAGATGGTCAGCCCGAAATGGGTCGCGAAGTTATGGACATATTGAAACCCCATTTCAAAGTGATTTACGATCAACAAGGCTCCATCGGTAAACGTTATTATCGCCAAGATGAAGCGGGAACACCATACGGCATCACCGTGGATCATCAATCTATAGAGGACAAAACTGTGACTCTCCGACACCGCGATTCACAACAACAAGATCGGGTTGCCATGGATCAACTGGTGAATGCGATTAACGACAGCATGGAGGCTTATTCATGAATCGCCATTTAACATTTCGCTCCGGTAACCCTTCGTTAAATGCCAAAACCTTTTCCGGGTTTGATCTCACAACAGGCGCCACCATGACCATTATGGGCACGGTCCAAAAGACAGCACTTTCATTATTGCTTCTTATGACGACAGCATTGTTCACATGGAATTTGCCATTGGGAGATCCTCGCGTAAATGGATTAATGATGCTTGGTGTTTTTGGCGGACTTGGTGTTGCAATTTTAACTGTATTTAAACATCACTTGGCAAAATATACTGTACCAGCTTATGCCCTGCTGCAGGGATTGGCATTGGGGGGTATTTCCAAATTTTTTGAAAGCATGTATCCCGGGATTGTGAACCAAGCTGTCATGCTTACA
>JABGTK010000157.1 GCA_018647265.1 Candidatus Neomarinimicrobiota bacterium
GAATGAATTTGTTTCTTATATGCCCTATGAAGGCTATGGATTGGGTGTCCGATGGGATGCACTCACGCATGAATATGCAATGGAATATTTAAAATTTAGAAAACCGCGTCTGCTATACATTGCTTATGATGAAACGGATGAGTATGCGCACCAAAAAAAATACGATCGATATCTAAAAATGATAAATCGATTGGATGGTTATATTCGAGATACCTGGACGTGGGTTCAATCCAATGATATGTACCGAAACAAAACGACTTTAATCGTAACCACTGACCATGGCCGAGGCGATCACACAGACGGGCGTTGGGGGTCTCACGGAGCAAGTGTACCGGAAGCGGAGTTTGTTTGGTCAGCAGTCATCGGTCCTGATACACCGGCTTTGGGTGAAGTAACCCATACGGATACGATTGCCACTAACCAGATTGCAGCAACCATCACCCATTTATTGGGATACGATTATAAAAGCAATCGTAAAGTGGGGAGTTCCATAAAAAGTATGCTAAAATAATTTCAGGGTGTTCCCACCCCGTGGACCCACACCAGTTGTCCACCAAGATAAGACGTAAAAGAAACAATGATAACCATTAGAATAAGAAAAGCTAAAGCAAGTATATCAATGCGTCTGTCTTCCATATTTTTAAAGAATAAATAAACCCATCCCAAACAAAGAATTATAGAACCCCATGTAACGATGTTTCCCATCAGTTCGTGGCGGTTCATGAGTTCAATAATTTCAGTAGAGTAGCCCACTTGTCCCGCCTTAGTCGCTTCCCGTTCTCCTGTAATGGCAGCAAAAATTGAAAATGCAGCGGCTAATCCAAGAAGCCACATACCCACGACACGACAAATCCAATTGGGCCGCCATAAATGGATGGAATGTAGAATGAGAGCCCCGTATAAAAGTGCGATGGGAAAGTGAACTATGGCAGGGTGAAGTGGTATGTTCATTGTAATAAATTAAAACAAAAACCCCATCTTTCGACAGGGTTTTGTATGTAGCCCGTAGGAGAATCGAACTCCTGTTGCCAGGATGAAAACCTGGAGTCCTAACCACTAGACGAACGGGCCAATAGGTCTAATTCTTTCGAATTAACGGAGGCGAAATTATAAGGTTTGGTAGTTAATCACCAAACCAATTTTGTCAATTTTCAGATACGTCTAAAATATCCAGTAGTTCACCGCGCTCATGTAATTCCATTGCAATATCAGCACCACCAATCAGTTTCCCTTTAACGAATAACTGGGGGATTGTAGGCCACCCGGATTCCTCCGATAATTTTACCCGAATCATGGGGTCCTCTAAGATATTCACATCTTTGTATTCAATGCCGTAATGATTCAAAATTTGAACCACTTGGTTAGAAAATCCGCACATGGGCATATCTTTTGTACCTTTCATAAAAAGGATGACAGGGTTTCCGCTAATATCATTTTTGATTTGTTCTGCTAATTCCATTACTTTTCCTATGAATTATTTTTCGCCCACTGTTGGGGCGAATACGTTTTTAACTGAAGTGCATGAATCTCCTTCGTCATATGGTTCCCCACTGCTTTATATACGGCCTGGTGTTGATCTACCAAAGATAAGCCATCAAAGGAATCGCTTATTACAACTGCACTAAAATGATCCTTGGTACCGGTTGTATCTACAACTTCAACTTTGGCGCCGGGGATGCCTGCTTCTATTAGTGTTTTTACTATTTCTGGTTCCATAATAATCTATTGATTTTTGGCGGCGAAAATTACAACTGGTTACGTCAGAAAATATCAAAAAATATGTGATATTCATCATAAATGGAATAATGCCAAATGATTAAATTCCCGCGCTTAAATTCAAGCAATAATTCATCAATTATCGGGGAAATTTATTCAAATGCAATTCAGGATATTATCCATCCTATTATGCCTAGGAAGTACACTTCTTTTAGGCCAATCGATACATGGCTTCGTTCGGGAAGATGCCAATGGCGAACCACTCTTTTATGTAAACGTATTCATCAAAGATTCTTATAAAGGCGCAGCCACCAATCAAGACGGTTACTACGTTATTCCAAATGTCCCACCCGGAGATTACGAGGTGATTGCTTCAATTATCGGCTATCAAATGAAAACCCAAAAAATGGTACTGGGTGAGGGAGAAGATATTCGCTTGGATTTTCGTCTAGATGTGGCAGTTATTGCAGGTGAAGAAGTGAATGTATCTGCCGAGCGAATTAAATTCCAGAAGATGGTGGAGCCGAGTCGTGTCACTTTGGATATGCGTGAGATCAACGCTGCGCCGGCTTTTATTGAGGCGGACCTTTTTCGTACGC
>JABGTK010000158.1 GCA_018647265.1 Candidatus Neomarinimicrobiota bacterium
CTTATATTAAACTCAGCCAATTATAATTAAATATTTTACACTATGAATAAATACTTTAAAAAGTCGAGGAACCTATTTAGGTTTTTAGTCGTTGATGTCGTTCTGATTTTAGGAGCACTTTACCTTGCGTTCCTTCTCAGGTTTGATTTTTCGATTCCTGAACATATCACCAATAATCTTTTTACTTATTTGCCCATCATTCTTTCGGCAAAGTTGATTTCTTTCTTTATTTTTGGAATGTATCGGGGCATGTGGCGTTATACCAGTATTTCAGATATTTTGAATATTACAAAAGCTTCATCATTGGGATCTCTCCTGTCCCTAGCAATATTAGCCTTAATTTATGGTTTAACAGGATTCCCAAGGTCGGTATTGTTCATTGACTATGCTCTTTGTACAATATTTTTAAGTATTAGCCGTGCCAGCATTCGAGTTTATTTTAGCAATTTATCTCAAACTGAAAATTTGCTTGGTCAAAGTAATTTGATGAAAAATAAGAAAAAACTAGTCATGATTGGTGGTGGCGACAGTGCTGAAAAAATAATTCGTGAAATTCGTGATAATAGAGGAATGAAGCTCGTCGTTGTTGGAATCGTAGATGATGACGGATCAAAGGTTGGTGCGACCATACACGGCATTCCAATTTTGGGTTCAATTGAAGAACTCGCTAATTTAAAAATACCTTTTGATGAAATCATAATTTGTATTCCAACAGCAACAAATGTTGAAATGCGCAGAATAGTTTCTATTTGTAAAGCTGCGGGCAAGTCTTATAGAACGGTACCAACCTTTTCAGAACTTATCGATGGCAAAGTATCCATGAAATCGGTAAGGGATGTTTCTATGGTCGATTTGTTGGGCAGAAAAGAAGTTGAATTGGATCGTTCTTCAATTTCAAATTATATTTATGGGAAAAGGGTTCTTGTCACGGGCGCCGGGGGATCAATCGGTTCTGAATTGGTTAGAAACTGCCTTACATTTGATCCCGATTTATTAATTTTATTGGATCAAAGTGAACACAACCTATTTAAAATTGGTAGAGAATGTGACCAGAGCAAACATCCTGTTTCATTTCAACCGGTACTGGGAGATATCAGAGACAAAACATTACTCCATCGTGTATTCGCATCATTTCAACCCGATGTTGTGTTTCATGCTGCTGCATATAAACATGTGCCTATGCAGGAAGAACATCCCTGGGAAGCAATTTTAACTAATATTCAAGGCACTTTAAACTTGATTGACGCTTCAGAGGATTATGGTGTAAATCGATTTGTACTGGTTTCTACAGATAAAGCAGTTAATCCGACGAATATTATGGGCGCTACAAAACGGGTCGCGGAAAAATTGATTCAAAGTAAAGCAATTGACTCAAAGGTGAAATACATGGCTGTTCGCTTCGGGAATGTAATTGGTAGCTCCGGGAGTGTTATTCCGACCTTCCAGGAACAGATTAGAAATGGTGGCCCTATTACGATTACAGACCCTAAAATGCAGAGATACTTTATGTCTATTTCTGAGGCAGCACAGCTTATTTTACAAGCAGGAGCCATGGGTGCTGGCGGGGAGATATATGTTCTTGATATGGGCAAACCCGTAAATATTAAAGATATTGCATTCGAACTTATTCGTCTTAGTGGATTAGAGCCGGAGAAAGATATTTCCATTGAATACATTGGAATGCGACCTGGAGAAAAAATGTTTGAAGAACTTCGCACAGATGAAGAAAATATTATTGATACAGGTCATGATAAAATATTAATGATGAAAAATGGTAATGGGAGTAATTGGGATCATTTGTTGGATGATGTGAGAACGGTAATTAATTCGGCTCGATCCTATGATATTAATAAAGTAACTGATGAATTAAAAAAATTCATACCTGCATATGTTCCAGATTCAAGATCTTTTAACCAAACGATAAAATCATCAATCATTGATAAAAATTTCACAGATAATAATAACTAGACTTTTAAATTATATTCAAAAATTTAGCTCAAATAAATTAATCCTTATTTGGGCTTTTTTATTTATGGCCAATCCGGCCATTGTCAATGCTCAATCACTTGATCTCCAGAAAGGATTGCAAATCACCCTGCTGCATAAGGGGAATTCTTTTTGGCATCGCTCGAATCAATTAGGTGTATATGATAAGGGTGAATATTTATCATTTTCATCTCATGGCAATTATAATAACTTATTCGATTACGGGCTTTCTGTTATTGGAAATTCCAATAATTTTGATAGACCTGTAATGCCCATTGGGTTCATGAGTAAAAGCATAAAGTGGTACAATTTTAAAATCGGTCGCTGGGAGAAAGGCATTACGGCTGAATCAGATTTATCAACAGGATCTCTGATTCGAAGTAATAATGCTATTCCAAATCCACAAATATCTTTAAGTGTCCCTAACTATAATAAGGTTACAATTTTCAATCAAGAATTTTGGGTAAAAGGTGGATTCTCTCATGGCTGGTTTTCTAAAGGA
>JABGTK010000159.1 GCA_018647265.1 Candidatus Neomarinimicrobiota bacterium
AACACGCCTAAAAAGATTGTTGGTCATGCCAGTGTAAATCACTTTTGATTCACTGGCCATGATATATACATAGTAAAGTTTTTCCATATATGAATCTACAATACAAACCAAATATGTCATACTGAGTCATGATTTATCATGACGAAGTATCTCAAATGGGAGAATACATAATAAACTTATGCTTGAGATTCTTCGCTCATTACATTCCCTCAGAATGACAATATCTTTTTTTTATTTCTTAAATAAGCTATAACCCACAAATAATCTGTCATACTGAGTCATGATTTATCATGGCGAAGTATCTCAAACAGAAGAATACTTAAAAACGTGTGCTTGAGATTCTTCGTTCATTGCATTCTCTCAGAATGACAATTAATATTTATTGCCCATCAATATTGCTACTTTTACAAATCCCCCATTTCCATAGGGAAATTTCCCTCCTAAATTAGGGGCTTGTGAAAACCGTAAAACTCACAGCCCTGATACTAATTTTACTTGTCCTGACCGCTAGCCAACGTCAGGTGAAATACTTTATAAATGAACATGATTTCCTCACTGGCTACAATGTTCCCAAATCTGAAGTTCTAAAAAAAGAGCATATTCGCGCTGAGTATGATGACTTGGATCGCCTCATCATTAAGGCGATAGTAAATAAAAAAGGAGATGCAACAGCGCAGGAACAATTTTCTTATATCGAATCCAAAACAATTATTCGTCAAAGAGATATGGTTGACGAAACAGGGCATGTATTTTACCAAACAATCTTCGGACGAGAGCCTCAGTCCTTATCATATATCGAATGGGTTTTCGGTGTCGATTCTGTCAAAAAATGGAATGACCGATTCACCTCTTCAGATATGAATGAAATTGATAAACCGGAAAATTACCGATTCTTTGATGTGGATGCCTTTGAATATGGCGGCAAAGAACTTGACTATGATTCATTAGGCCGAACAACGCGCGATGAATGGTTCCGACGTCCCGATGGAAAATCTATGCATAAATATTTATATAAATATTATGATGAAACGAGTATAACGCACTTGTTTGAATATGACTCTAATGGCGTCCTTATTATGGATGTAAAGCTAAGTCCCGATGGAACAGAAGCGATCCTTAGTTTTTTAGGTCCGCAAGATTCAAGTTTTGTGAATAATAGCACAGTGAAATACAATTTAGATGGGGACCTAAAATGGGGGTATATCCATTGGAAGGTGCCCGCTGAAATGGATAGTGCAAAAATCAATCTAGAAGAAATTATCCAAGGAGATTATACAATTGTGTTTCCCAGTGATAGTGTTCTTCGGGATAGTGCTACGTATAATATTCACTTTGACGGAGAAGGGGTTAAAGGTTATATGGCCACTAAGCAAAATATTTTCCATGTAAATTATGATATTAGCCCGCCCCTTATGACGCTGGAGATGGATAAATATCTCAAAGATATATCCTTGTCGTTTACCACTTCAGAACCAATCGATTCAGCATATATCGTTTGGGCGCCCGACACCAATTTCTCCCATATTTCTGTCGATACAATTATTCTTACCCCAAACGAAATTGGTTTTGCCGGTCGCTTTAAACCAACCAACCAAACGAAACTCGTGGATGGGGTAATGTACAATCCTGAAATTTACGCCATAGATCGAGCAGGGAATGTGGCCGACCCACCGGGAATTATGGAAAATGTGATTTACGATATTACACCGCCTGTGTTAGCGATAAACGATCCGCCATCGGACGCATGGGTGAATCACCAATTGATAAATGTTTCTACCAATGAACCCATTCAATCTTGGAAGGTAATGGCACAATGGCAAGGTGGTGTAGCGGATGCAAATGCGCCCTATACCCACGAGTTTGCAGATACAGTTCAGGTGGAGACAGGCACAGATTTATCCGCCCATTTTCAACTGAATGACGGTAGTGTATATTCTTATTTAGTGGTTGGCGTCGATTTAGCGGGAAATGTAAGTGACACAGTTCGCATCGATTCCATTCATTATGATATTACGCCACCAATATTAACTATGATTTATCCATTCGATGGGGAAGCCATTAATAATGCCACCGTTAGTTATGCCGCAAGTGAGCAACTATTAACAGGTGAATTTCTGTGGACAGAAACGGAAGGATATAGTGATTCACTTTCTACTCATTTTGTTGAACTGGTGGGTGAAGAATTATCGTCCGCTGAAAAAATTCATATTTCATTAACCAATGAACCTCTTTTAACAGATGGCAGTTCTTACTCAATTCTTTTTACCGGTCGAGATTTGGCGGGAAATGACAGTGATCCAATTTCAATTTCAAATGTGCTTTATGATGTAACTCCACCAGAGTTTACGAATGTTTCTCCCGAGTCTGGTGTGGCAATAAATCATCAATTGATTTCATATAATATTTCAGAAGAACTGCATACGGGTGCAGTCACTTGGATGCAAACAGGCGGTGTGGCCGATCTTGATGCGCCCCATACGGTTGATTTGGCGGACGCTGAATTAGCATTTGGCATTCATGACAGCATCAACTTACTCAACATGCCAAAGCTTCAAGATGGTGGAATTTATTCTCTCTTTTTCAGTGGTTCAGATCGCGCAGGGAATATTGCGGATACTGTAACAATAACTGAAGTTCTATATGACTATACCGCTCCAGAGATGGTGATTGAATATCCATTACCCCGATCCATCTCTAATACAACTGCCATGACTTATTCCTTATCGGAAGAATTATTTGAGGGGCAATTTAAATGGATATGGTTGGGAGGAGTTGAGGATACATTAGCGCCATACACCGCACTCCTGACTGAAGCAGAAAAATCGGAAGGCAAACATAGCCAAATTGAATTGGTGAATAACCCACAAGTTGTAGAAAACGCACTATACACCATGTCATTCAAAGGTCGAGATCGAGCCGGAAATAAAACAAAACGGGCCTTTGTTCCGGGACTTCAATATGACTTTACACCGCCCGAATTAACATGGAACAGTCCAAAATCTGGAGATGCGGTTAATCATAAAAAAATCCATTATGAAAATAGTGAATTACTGGAGTCGGGTATAATTACGTGGACGTGGATCAGTGGAGTTAAGGATCCTGACACTACCCATGCAATGGCCCTCGGTGGTAATGAATTAAATGGCGATGAATTTCAGCTGGGTGAAATCACAAAGTTGCCGCCACTGGTAGATGGAGGAGTATATGATATTTCATATTTTGCATTCGATCCTGCAGGGAATGAATCGAACCACATTATGATTACCGATATCCTATATGATATTACTCACCCGGTAATTACGATTTCTTATCCTTTGCCAAGGTCTATTTCCCAAACTAGTTCAGTAACCTACACATTATCTGAAGAATTGCACGAAGGAAAATTTAAATGGATATGGCTCGGTGGTGTTAAAGATACATTGGCACCTTATACGGCTATATTGACTTTAGAAGAACGCACTTCGGGCGATCATGCAGAAATTGAATTATCCAATAATCCGAATGTAGTTGAAAATGCTTTATACACCATGACCATTAGTGGTACTGATCGCGCCGGCAATAAAACTAAACGAGCCTTTGTACCTGGACTTCAATATGATTTCACTCCACCTGAGTTGACTCTTATCAGTCCAATGGATGGGGATGCTGTTAATCATAAGCAGGTCCATTTTATTAATAGTGAAAAATTGGTATCAGCTCAGATGATATGGCGTTGGACAGGTGGCATTGTTGATGACACAGATTCACCCCATATTATTGATTTGAAAAATGAAGAACTTCATGGTACTGAGGTTGGCCCTATGGAACTTAATAATTCACCCAATTTGGTGGATGGTGCTGAGTATTCACTTCTTTATGTCGCTTTCGATCCAGCCGGAAATCAAAGTGACACTGCACGAGTAAATAAAATTTTATACGACATAACGCCACCGACTATTGTATTAACATATCCGGAATCCAATATTTTCACAACGGAGACAAAGTTAAATTTTGATGTATCCGAGAATATATACGAATTCAGTATTGATTGGACAGGAGTGGGTACTATGGGTGAATCCTCTCCTGTTAAATATAATCGACAGGAATTATTAACGGCTGGGTCATACAACTCCGATGATTTGATTGTGCCGGCCTTGAAAGATGGGTTTAGCTATACAATTTTACTGAACGGTCTTGATCGCGCAGGGAACGTTGCAACATCGGCTCAGCTAACCAATGTTAAGATAGACCTAACTCCACCCGAATTCAGCGCATTTACACCTGAATCTGGCGCTTTTATTAATCATTCGAACATTGGGTGGACTTTATCAGAAAACATTGCCTCAGGCGAAATTTTCTTTCAGCACTCAGGATCGGATTTAATTTTGGAATCAGAGTTAGTTGATACTGAACTACAATTGGGTGAAAGAAGTCCGTCAGACCTCATAAATAAGGTAACGCTTCGCGATGGAATGAATTATTCCATATCAATTAATGGAAAAGATTTTGCCGGGAATATTTCTGAAGAACTGAAAGTAGAAAATATTACTTATGATATTTCGCCACCTGAATTTGTAATTGCCCATCCAAAAACCAATAGTTTCGTGAATTACCTTGATGTCATATATGCGGTCAATGAACCTCTAGTATCTGGAAAAATGATCTGGATTAACGATAGAGAAGAAAAAACATCTTATGACTTACGCCCTAAAGATTATGGGTTGGGTAAACATATTTTAGTGAATTATGATATTCAACCAGAAGAAAATATGCCATATACGATATTAATCGAAGGTACAGATCTTGCAGGGAATAAGGCTGAATCAAAATCCATTCAAAATGTAATGTTTGACATAACACCGCCGACGTTATCTATATTGAATCCCCAACCCAACACGCCGGTCAATTACACAAAGTTAACTATAAGTATTAGTGAACCCATAAAGTCTGGCTCTGTACGTTGGGATGCAATTGTTGGGAACGATCCGAAGACATCCCATTCGAAACATTTTCTGGGTGATCAGCTCAAAGGTGGAGACTTTCTAGACTTTGATTTTTTATCACCGCCGGAATTGGTCAATGGAGTAACATATAAAATTACCATAGAAGGGACAGATCTGGCCGGGAACCCATCTGATCTGATGGTTATTGATGGTGTTCTTTATGATATTTCTCCGCCGGAATTTGTTGATGTTGCCCCATCGAATGGACAACATATTAGGGAGCCTGATATCGCCTATACATTGACGGAA
This sequence comes from Candidatus Neomarinimicrobiota bacterium, assembly GCA_018647265.1. NCBI lineage: Bacteria > Pseudomonadati > Fidelibacterota > Fidelibacterota bacterium. Next base: position 5,232 of record JABGTK010000159.1, read on the forward strand.
GATTTAGTGGATGGAAAAATATATTTTGATCACGTAGGTGGTACCTCCGATCCTAAGACAACCCATATGATTACCTTGGCAGGAAGTAAAAGACAAAAAGGCACTCGCGGTGGGAAACTACCATCTTCATTTATTCGTCTCGTCAATGGTGCCGTCTATAATATTCGTTTTGAAGGTCGGGATGCTGCAGGAAACCTGGCGCCGGAAGTTCTTGTTGAGAATATTGTATTTGATAATGAAGCTCCAATCTTCTTAATCACTTCACCGGCAAAAAACTCTTATATAAACAGTGAGGGCATCTCATATTCCATCAGTGAAGATGTTGCGGAAGGGAAGTTAATACTCACCCGTACTTCTGGTAGACCAGATCCAAATTCACCTCATGCTGTAATTCTAGATGAAATCTCACGGAAAAAAGGAATTTTTGAAGAAAAGGTGTTTTCCGAATTGGGATGGACGGACGGTGCAACATATAATTTATCAATCGATGGATTAGACCAGGCCGGGAATCAATCTAAAAAAGTATTGGTGAAAAATATTACCTATGATGTAATACCCCCAATATTACGATTAATTAAAATTGATAATAATAGCCATATAAACAATAACACTTTAAGCTATTCATTAAGTGAATTATTGATAAATGGGACTGTTACATTTACCCAAACTGGCGGGACTACGGATCCGCGATCTCCCCAAATAGTTTCGCTCACTGGCGCAGAACTGAAAATGGGTGATTTCATTCAAAAGGAATTGGCAAATGGCCCGAATTTAATCAATGGTGCCATTTATGATATTGTATTCACTGGTTCTGATCCTGCGGGCAATGAGGCAATTCCAATCAAAATATCGAATGTAAGCTTTGATAATCAACCTCCCGAAATGTCTATTAGCCGACCCATTGATTCTGAACAAATAAAAACGACTGTTATTTCCTATATCTCTAACGAGGTACTCGAGAGAGCCACTGTAAATTTTGAGCAAACCAGCGGAACGATTGATGTTGATTCTCCTCACAGAGTATTATTGAAAGGTAGCGAATTGAATGATGGCCTCCATTCCGATTACGACTTAGGTATCACTTCGCAATTAGCCGATGGAGGACGCTATAGTGTAACTATTGACGCTTATGACAAAGCAGGAAACAAAGCGAATATCGCCCCGATAAGTGATGTATTTTTTGATATACTGCCACCTGACCTATCGTTATCTGAACCTAAATCTGGTTCCCATGTAAATTCAGCTTCCGTAACATACTCTACCACAGAAGAGATGGGAAAAGGAAAAATAATCTTTACGAGGACAGGTGGGATGGAGGACCCTGAAAATCCACACGAAATTGAGCTAACCGGTGACCGATTAAAACAAGGTAGCCATTATAAGGAAGTATTTGATTCAGATATAAATCTGAATGACGGTAGTATTTATACAATCGAATTCTCCGGTGAAGATATGGCTGGGAATGTGGCGGTGAATGTTTCTCTAGAAAATATCACCTATGACTCCTCTCCGCCTATCGTAGCTGTGATTAATCCCAAGTCGAATGGATTCTACAATCAAATCGCTTTGGATTATGATTTAAATGAAACTTTATTGTCAGGGAAAATAATATTTGAACATCGCGGCGGAATTCCGGATCCAATGAGTCCACATGAGATTGAACTTTCAGAAAACCAATTAATGCCTGGACAAAAAACCGGTATTAATATAAATGCACTTACAGATTTGGTCAGTAATGCCACTTATAATGTGAGCGTCACTGGAATCGATTTAGCTGGAAACGAGGGAAATTCTGAAGATAATACTGGTATTACATTTGATAATATTCCACCAGAAATTGCCATCATTTCTCCGACAGCAGAATCATATATCAAAAGTACAGTCCTTGGATTAAAAACAAATGAAGTGCTTTCGGTGGCAAATGTTGTATGGACATGGGTTGATGGTAACCTTGATGCAGTGGGAAATCATGAATCAAAATTAGTTGGCAATCAGCTTCAAGACGGTGTTTATCCTGAAGTGGACTTTAATCCACCACCCACACTTATTAGTGGCGCAAGATATAGTGTAGCTTTTTTTGGTACTGATCGAGCGGGTAACAATTCATCTTTCGAATTAGGTACTTTATTTTTTGATAATACACCACCAGTCATAACAGGGATATTTCCGACCACAAATGGGTTTACCAATTTGAATGAAGTGAGCTATGATCTGGATGAGCCACTCCTCATGGCAAATCTTTCTTGGACGCCAACTAATGGATCAACGCCTGTTTCTATCGACCTAACCGGGGATGAATTGAATTCGGGTGCTTTCGCCCAAACCGCACTCCTCCATCAAACAGATTTATCTGATGGTATCGTTTATAATCTTATTGTAACGGCAATTGACCGATCTGGGAATGAAGCTGTAATAACATTAGCAGAAAATGTGACTTATGACAAAACTAAACCCAAATTTACACAGGTTTTACCATCCACAAGTTCCCGAGTGAATTCGCAACTTTTAAAATGGAATGTAAATGAAGATCTGGTCAGTGGAAAATATACATGGATTCATATGGGCGGTAAGGCTGATCCAGCGGCGCCACATACATTTGAACTCACCCCAGAACTATATTCGGTCGGAGCGCATGACAATTCCACTTTACCGGACTTAAACCTCATTACGGATGCCATGTATCGCATCACACTCCAAGGAACGGATAAGGCTGGGAATACGGGCAAAAAATTCATAATGAGTGTAGTGTATGATGATATTCCGCCTAAGTTGCAAATTAAGTACCCTGAGCCGAATTCGTTTAAAAATCATTTAGACGTAGCTTATTATATATCCGAAGGATTGAGTTTTGGCCAATTTGTCTATACCCAAATTGGCGGAAAACCTGATCCAAACTCCCCTGTGACATTTGATCTTGCAGGTATTGAGTTGGAAACAATATTTGAGTCACCCAAATTGCCTAAGAATCCACCTTTATTAAATGATGGCTCAATTTATAATATTGTATTCAAGGGTAAAGACTTAGCCATGAATGAGTCTGAATCCATTGTAATTGATAGTGTGAAGTTTGATGTGACGCGCCCTGTGATTACGATTCATAAACCTGAAAATAAATCCAATATGATGGGTGCAGAGATTACTATAGAAATAAGTGAAGATCTCATGGATGGGAAGATGGTGTGGACCCGAACTGGAGGATTGAAAGATAGGGTAACGAGGCACAAGATTCCTTTATTTGACAAATATTTAACGGAAGGTATGCATACCAATATTAAAGTTCCTGTAGATAAATCTTTAAGCGCCAGTGTCATCTATTCATTATCGATTGAAGCGCAGGATTATGCCAAAAACAAAGCTGAACAAGTCAGTGTAGAATTTATCGAATATATCCGTAGCATGGCGGGAAATTGGTATTATAAAGGTCAAATCATAGAAGTAATATGGGTATTCGAACCAGACGAAACGGGCATCAAGGGGAATTTTATGCAGGGCCTTTCGTTGGGGACAAAAATTAGCGATCAGGAAGAAGGGCAGTTCAGTTTTGATTTCAGTAAAAAGCCGTGGGTATTAACATTAGAAATGAACAATCCTGAAAAGAATCGAATTAGTCTAATGGAATTTTTAGACAATACACACATGCGTGTTGTTACCGGAGAAAAGAAGCCTAGAAGCTGGCAAGATGGGGAAGTTATGGAATACGAATGGCGCCCTAAGTAAGGAAGACATGAATAGTGTAATGATAAATAGAATATTCTCATTAAATTCGCCGGCTATTTTTACATGATTTTGGAATTGGAGAAGATGATTTATGGCTAAGAAACAAAAGAGTTTTGCTGAGAAAGCAGAAAAGCACGGTGCAAAAGATTTAGTTCACGTTAAATACGTAAAAAGTGTTCCTTCTGATAAAGAAGGATTTTGGCGTTTTAATGAATCTATGATTTCTATGGTAAAAGGTCAAAATATAGAAGTTGCCCTCAAAGAGATGGAAGATGCTGCCAATTTGGTGGATATCGAAATGCCTTCGGTTGAAGTTGCAGAAAAAGCACCGGAAGTTGCTCCTGAAGTAGCTGTCGAAGAAGCACCTTCAGAAGAAACAATTGAAGCGCCTGCAGAAGAAAATCCTTCTACTGAAGAACCTAAGACAGAAGAGGTCACCGAAGAAAAATCTGAATAATTAATAATTGTAAAATTATAATTATTAATCATATCTGGAGAGGTGGCTGAGCGGCTTAAGGTACACGCTTGGAAAGCGTGCGTACGTTAATAGCGTACCGTGGGTTCAAATCCCACCCTCTCCGCTCATAAATTAAAAGCCCACTCCCGATGAATTGGAATGGGGCTTTTCTTATTTTAAATGTAAATTGTTACTTATGAATCCTCCTTACCCATTAAAGTGTCTTTCCGGATTATTCATAATCCTTTTTATTTTTCTGTCCTGCGAGGATAAACCTAGCCCTGCTGAACTTACCCTCGATTGGCGCAATCTTGACTTAACCGAAGATTTTCAAACTGGGAGTCGGAATGCAGAAGGTATTGATACAGAAAAATTAAATGATGGAATTACTGCCGCAAAGGAACTGGCTAACTTTTATAGTATTGCAGTTATTTATAAAGGTCGTCTTGTTGCGGAAGAATATAAATATGGTGATTTAAACACCAAATATCCCGTATGGTCCGTGACTAAAAGTTTTTTATCCACGTTGGTTGGTATAGCAATTGATAAAGGAATAATGGCGGATGAATTTCAAAGCTTAGAATCGTTTTATCCAAATTTAACAGATTCTATAAAAGGAAAAATCACCGTTGCGCAATTGCTTACGATGTCGTCGGGAATTCCTGATGATACATCCTATATGTCAGCCGCATACCCATTGAATTATATATTAGTGAATGATTTATTATATCCTTCGGGAACCTATTGGAATTACACTTCTGCTGGTACCCATGTCTTATCATATATCTTAACTGCTAGTACAAAAGAATCTGCCAATTCATTTGGTAAAAAATACCTTTTTCCACAATTGGGCATTACAGATTATACTTGGCAAGACGATGCTTATGGCATTTCTAATGGAGGGTTTGGATTAAATATGAGATTGAGAGATATGGCTAAACTTGGGCAACTATTTCTGCAGAACGGGAAATCCGCCGGAGAAGAAATAATTTCCTCTGGATGGGTAAATAAATCCTCAGAAATGATTGTACCATTCAATGCTAATAAATCTAATGGATATGGGTATTTATGGTGGATGCGGATGGTTAATGGAGAAAAGATGTATTACGCAGCAGGGTATGGGGGGCAATATATCATGGTAGTCCCCACGAGAGCATTGGTAGTTGCCATAACTTCAAGTTCTCAATATTCAGGCGCATATGGTGAAAATCTAAATCGTATTTTTTATCAGGAAATAATAGGTAGTTTCTCAACGGTCGTCAAGTAATAAATTCAAATTAGCGGGAACACAAATGCGAAAATTAATCTTTTTGGTACCATTTATTTTATTTGCAGAAAGCCTTCTGCATCCAGACTCACCCAAAAATAGAGATAACAATTCATTGGGTTTTGGAATTGCGGGAGATTTGTCTATATCTGAAGGTACGTTCTACATAGGCCAAACAGGCTCATCCTTAAATAATGGTTCAGTATATATTTATTCACCCAATGCAATTGGAGGACTAGATCAAGGATTTATCGAGCCGCCAATACATGATGAAGTTGGGTTTGATTTTGGTTATTCCATTGATGTAAAAAATGATTTAATGATTATTGGTTCGCCCCATCGCGGAAATATGCAGGGCAGGGTATTTCTTTATCAAAAAGATGAACATGATAATTGGACATCAATTAAAACCATCAATCCTAATGGCGAAGAATGGACGACAGATTTTGGTTCTGAAGTTGCCATCGGTGATAATGTAATTTTAATCGGCGACCGAGATGTCCATCATGGCGAGGGGAAGGTATTTACGTTATACAAAGATGGATCTGAATGGCGAGAAGGGTCACCCATTAAATATAATTATATTGTTGATGATGGCCATTTTGGTCATTCCATTTCTATAAATGGACAAAAAGCTTTAATTGGCTCTCGGGATGGCAATGTAGCCGTTCAATATACTTTTGACCCGATTACCCATTCGTGGATTGAAAGCCATGTATTTTCCCCTTACAATTACCAAAGCAAAGGACGCTTTGGTTTTTCAGTTGAATTGACAGATGAGTATGCAATTATCGGATCTCCTGGATTTGATCAAAAAGGTTTTATTGAAATTCATAAATTTGAAAATAATTCTTGGAAAAAGGTAAAAACAATTGATAATCCTGAGGATGTGACTGGTACCTATTTTGGCGCTTCAATTGCAATGAAAAGCAATCAAATTGCAGTTGGCAATTTTAATGGTGAAAAATCTTACATCTATTCCACTGAAGATTTTATAACTTTTTCACTTTCTCAAACGCTTGAATCGCCAATATCCCATGAAGGAAAATTCGGCCGAAATTTAAAATTAGTTGGTGGTGAATTAGCCATCGGAGCCACATATGGTGAAAAAGCATTTATCTACAATAAGGATGAAAATAATAATTGGACGCTTAGCCATAGTGTTTCCAGTAATAATAAATCCGTTAGTATAACAGGTGCAAAAATCCTTTGTGAAAATGGAAAAGCTGAAGATTACGATTGTAATAGCCTCGATTTAATGGGGTATATCACGACGAGTGAACTCAGTGGCGGAACCCTAACAGAAACAAATGATATTTGGGGCTGGACTGATTCGACCACCGGGAAAGAATATGCCATAGTTGGGTTGCTAATTGGTACATCTTTCGTTGATGTAACCGATCCGGAGAATCCCTTTGTAGTAGGCTTATTACCCACTGCAACAATTAATTCTATTTGGCGCGATATGAAAGTTTATAAAGACTACGTATATATCGTTGCAGACAATGCGGGGAATCATGGTGTTCAAGTTTTCGACCTCACAAATCTAAGAAGCGTTACCACTTTTACCGAATTTGAAATGACATATCATTATAATAACGTAGGCAGTGTTCATAATATTGCGATAAACGAAGCCACGGGATTTGCATATGCTACTGGCGTTTCCAGCGCGACTACCTCTCAGTACATCTGCAATGGTGGCCTTCATATGATTGACCTATTAGATCCAGCGAAACCCACATTTGCAGGGTGTTTTTCTCATAACGGAACTGGGCGTTCTGGTACTGGTTATTCGCATGATGCTCAAATTGTTAAGTATGCTGGCCCGGACAAAGATTATCAAGGTAAGGAGATTGCCTTTAGTTCAAATGAAACGGCATTGAGTATTGCAGATATTAGTGATAAGGCCAATCCTCAGATTATTTCAAAATTTGACAACGCACAATTTGGATATTTTCATCAAGGGTGGCTTTCGCAGGATCAAAAATTCTTTTTTGTTAATGATGAGTTAAATGAGTACAATGGATACGATGAGTATCAAACGACAGTTATATTTGACCTAACAGATTTAGATAATCCGATAATTTTATCTAAATACAATTCGGGATTAAAGACAATTGACCACAATAATTACGTGGTTGGCAATCTTTTATATCAATCTAATTATTCTGCTGGACTGAGGATATTGAATATTAGAAATCCTGAAAATCCCGTCGAAGTTGCGTTCTTTGATACATTCATATCCGGTGACAGAGTTGGGTTTGTAGGCTCATGGAGTAATTATCCTTATTTCAGTAGTGGTAACATTTTGGTATCGTCTATTGGAGAAGGGCTTTATATATTAAAGCCAACAGAAGGTGGCAATCTGTCTACGGAAGATGATTCAATTATTCCTGAGAATTTTGATTTAAAACAGAACTATCCAAATCCCTTTAATCCAGTGACTCAAATTCAGTATGAATTACCGTTGGCTGGGGAGATTGTCTTAACCTTATATAACACTTTGGGTGTAGAAATTATGCAACTGGATAAAGGAATAAAATCTGCCGGCATTCATCAAATATCCTTCGATGGGAGCAATCTGCCCACAGGAATTTATTTTTATCAATTGCGGACCGGGAATTTTGTTAAAACAAAGAAGATGTCCTTAATAAAATAGTCAAAATCAAAAGGTGACTTTTGTGTGAATTTTCATAAATTCGCCTCTCATATTTTTATATATAGATCGATTTGGAGGGGTGGCAGAGCCTGGTTGATTGCACCGGTCTTGAAAACCGGCAAGGGGAAACTCTTCGGGGGTTCGAATCCCTCCCCCTCCGCTCAAAATAAATT
>JABGTK010000160.1 GCA_018647265.1 Candidatus Neomarinimicrobiota bacterium
ATCCTTCAACAAGTCTATGATAATGGGGATATTTACGAGGATGAATACGAAGGATTATACTCTGTATCTGAAGAACGATTCATTACAGAAAAAGAAGCCGAGTCGGGTGAATTTCGGGACATTAAAAAGCTGAAGGAAAAGAATTACTTTTTTAAGATGTCCAAATATCAACAGACTCTCATTGATCATATTAACGAGAATACAAAATTCATCCAGCCGGAACACCGGAAGAATGAAGTATTGGGATTTTTAAAACAACCATTGGGTGATCTGTGCATTTCACGTCCAAAGACGCGACTGAATTGGGGCATCGAGCTCCCTTTTGATTCAGATTATGTTACTTATGTCTGGTTCGACGCACTTATCAATTATATAACTGCACCGGGTTTCAATGTGGATGAGGCGACTTTCAACAAATACTGGCCTGCCAATTACCATCTTATCGGAAAAGATATCTTAACCACCCATTCGGTTTATTGGCCCACCATGCTCATGTCCGCGAAGCTTCCTTTACCTCAGGGAATTTTTGCCCACGGATGGTGGCTTAGCGGTGAATCTAAAATGAGCAAATCTCTCGGGAATGTGGTGGATCCATTGGGGTTGATTGAAGAATATGGTGTGGATCCTGTTCGTTATTATCTCATGCGGGAAATGGTTTTAGGTCAAGATGCCAAATTCACCATGGAATCTTTCATCAAGCGTTATAACAGTGATCTGGCAAACGATTTTGGAAATCTATTGAGTCGTGTTTCGAATCTGCTAATAAAGTTTTTTGAAGGAAAAATTCCTGAAACGGACGATGATTCTGATGATGGTATTATGGTAAAAGAAAATGGTATCAAGGTTGTTGATGACGTATGGAATCAGATTGAATCCATGCGCGTAAATGATGCCATTGAAACAACCCTTCAGTACGTACGTAGTGTAAACAAGTATATGGAAACCATGGCACCATGGAAATTGGCTAAGGTTGATTCGGAAGCAGCCGGGAAAGTGCTATTTACTGCCGCAGAAGCGTTACGAATTAGTGCCAAATTATTGGCGCCTGTGATGCCGAATCGAACCCAGATTATTTTAGAAACATTTGGCGCTGAGAATTCCGGTTTAGATTGGGGTGGATTAACAGCAGGAAAAGATTTAAAACGGCATGAAGTTCTATTCCCGAGGATTGATGCTAAGAAACTAGAAAAAGCAAGTCAGCCTGAGAAAAAGAAAGTTGAACCGGACAATGTGATTACGTTTGATGAGTTCCAAAATGTGGAGCTTAAAACAGCTAAAGTTCTGGAAGCTGAAAAAGTAGATGGTGCTGATAAATTATTAAAATTACAGATTGAAGTTGGGAAAGAAAAACGTCAGATTATTTCTGGTATTGCCCAACATTATACACCTGAAGAACTGATTGGGAAAATGATTGTTGTGGTTACAAACCTTAAGCCGGCCATAATTTTTGGAATCGAATCTTACGGTATGCTTTTAGTGGCTTCAAAAGGGAAAAATCTCACCTTGATTACGATTGATGGGGACAAGGTAGCCAGTGGAATGCGAGTCTATTAACTGAGTTTTCCCACGATTCGCCGACCGTGGTATTCCGAGGCGCCGATTGATTCATGTATTTTTTGTAAATTTTGATTTGTAATTCGCCCCGCTGGGATAATAGTCAATTGATCTTTGGCTATTTGAATCATTTTTATTAGAACGTCTTTTCCATCTTCTGCTGTGGTATGGCCACCAGAGGTTAATACACTGGTAACTTCTGGAATCGATTTCAATTTTTCCAATTCGAATAATATGTTTGGCGATTCATCGATCGCTTTGTGAAATGTTACTTTCATTGGATGGGCTCGCTTGGAAAGTCTTGCCGTTGCTTCCACATTAATTTTATTCTGTTGATTCAAAACACCAAGGACCACTTCGGTTACACCCATTAATTTGCATTGGTCAATTTCACTTTCCATTGATATAAGCTCATTCTCAGTATAAACAAAATTACCGCCGCGTGGACGAATCATTGCCTTGACTAGTATGGAAAGGGATGAAATTGTTTTTTGAATCAGATCTGTATCGGGTGTTAGGCCATCTAAATCTAGACGTGAGCAGAGCTCAATTCGATCCGCACCATTCAGTTCTGCGGAAAGAGCTTCCCCTAAAGTTTCGACGCAAGCTTCTTTAATCATGAAGCTATAGACTGGCCGAATTGAATCAAATAGCCATTATTATCAAAAATGGCGAACTCCCGCATACCGTAATCAAAATCCTCCAAGGGGTAACAAGTCTGAGTTTTATCTTTTACGGATGCCCATACAGAATCCACATCATCACTTTTGATATAAATGGAACCGGTGAATTGTGGTTTCTCAAAAGGGATGTGGAAGTTGGGGAGGCAGAACATGATTTCTACATCATCCTTTTTCACTGAGGCCCATTCCAAGGTCGGATTATTGTGGTCACATTCAAAGCCCAAAATATTGCAATAGAATTGTACCGTTTCATCAATCGACTCCGTATAGAACATGGGGGATAAATTTTTCAGTGTCATTTGCTTATCTTAAATACCCAGGCATATTTTGAAGGTGGATTATTTCTAACCTTTTCCGGAATGGTGATGGTAAAACCACCTTTTTTCTTCATCCACTTTATTGAACTCCTGAAGCCGAGCAACGAAACTGTTTTTCCCTTTTCTGGCGAGAATGAATTAAAATCAATTGTAGAAGGCATGGCTTCTCCTTCTTCAGCCAAGTAGATGAAATATTGATTTCCGTCCTTTTGGGTTAGGCAGATTTGTCCTTCTTTATAGGGTAAAAGTGCTTCCGTGCCATAAATGGCTTCATGGTTCACAGCCATCCATTCGCCCATTTCTCCCAGCAAAGCGTAAGCTTCATCATGCCATTTCCCATCTGGGCCGGGGGCCACATTCAGGAGAAGATTCCCACCCTTAGCTACGATATCCACAAGCATGTGGACCAGATTTCGGCCACTCATATATTTAGGATCCGGCACCCACGACCAACCGCCGCCGGAGATTATACATGACTCCCAAGGGTAAGGCAGCGTTTTTTCAGGCACGCGATTTTCTGGTGTAAGGTAATTTTGGTTTTTCCCCGGTACTGCCCGATCTACTACAATTAACCCCGGCTGAACTTTTCGAACTTTTGTCACAAGCTCATCCATGCGTATATCTTGGCTCACAACACGTCGCTTTATAAAACCCGTCTCACTATTGCTCAACATCTTTGCATACCAGTTTTTAATATCTTCGTCGGATTGTTTGGCCACCCATCCGCCATCCAGCCAGAGGATATCCATATCGCCATAATCAGTCATTAATTCCACAATCTGACTATGGGTAAAGTTCACATATTTTTCCCACCGTTCAGGGTAAAGCGCAGGATCATAATTTACATTGCGGTCCGGCGTGGCAAAATTGGGCCACCAGTAATTCGTATGATTCCAGTCCGGTTTTGAGAAGTAAGCACCCGTCCACAATCCCTCTTTCCGGAATGAAGTAAAGATTTCTTTTGCAATGTTGGATTTTGGATGTTTGCTAAACGGAACGGAACGGGAGGTGATTTTGTAGTCCGTATATTTGGAATCGAACATGGAAAATCCATCGTGATGCTTTGTCGTAAATACCACGTATTTCATGCCTGCATTCTTGGCGGCTTTGGCCCATTTATCCGGGTTAAAATGGACAGGATTGAATGTGGTTGCCAGTTTTTCATACTCTTGCTTGTACTGACCATAATCGTCCGGAGTGGTACCTTTTTTGCGCACACACCAGCCTTCATCCTCGGCACAGATGGACCACGATTCCACCACGCCCCACTGGCTGTAAGGCCCCCAATGCATGAGCAGTCCGAATTTCATATTTTGCCACTGGTCCAATTTTTTTAAGACGAGGGGATCGGTTTCTGGCACATAACGCCCTTCATCATGTTGGGCAAAAATAGTGGCGGTTAAAGCAATGAAAAATGGTATTAATTTTATTTTTCGCATGGGTTCTTGTAGTGATATTTGGGAATTGAATATGTCTTTATTGCAATTCAAACTTAGCCATAACTGGATAATGATCTGAAAGTAATC
>JABGTK010000161.1 GCA_018647265.1 Candidatus Neomarinimicrobiota bacterium
AAATTGAAATTATGGAATGAATTGATTCTATCAAAAAAAGTAACAAATAATGAAAAAAATAGAAAAAATTAAAAGAAACTATCTGCAGAAATCTGCATCGTTTCAGGATATTAAATGGCAAACCCAGTCATAGCAATCGTAGGGCGACCCAATGTAGGAAAATCTACTTTTTTCAATCGTATGTTGAGACAGAAAAAAGCCATCGTGGATGCTCAGGAAGGGATTACCAGAGATCGCATTTATGGCAATATGGATTGGGTTGGCCATAATCTTACATTTATAGATACGGGTGGTTATATCCCGGAAGATTTGGACATATTCAATAGTGCCGTTCGAAAGCAAGCCCAAGCGGCTGTGTCTGAAGCTGACTTGATATTACTTATGGTAGATGGTCGGGAAGATCCTACTTCATCTGACAGATCATTGGCCCAATTCGTTCGAGAGTCGGGAAAAAAATCTATCCTATTGGTGAATAAATGTGACACTCTCGAATCGAATAAACAGATTAATGGATATTATGAATTAGCCATCGACCCAATTCAACCTATATCTGCATTAACAGGACGTCTATCGGGCGATTTATTAGACCTTATTTTGGAACAGCTCAATATTAAGGGAGCCAAACCGGCAGAAGAGGAAGAAACTGGCATGCGACTGGCCATTGTGGGTATGCCCAATGTTGGAAAATCATCTCTCACAAATGCTTTACTGCAAAAAGAACAGACAATTGTAACGCCTATTGCGGGAACCACCCGAGATTCCATTGACTCTTATTTAAAATATTTTGGTAAAACCATTACATTGGTTGATACGGCTGGACTTCGAAAGCGGAGTAAAGTGCATGACAGTATTGAATTCTATAGTACGGTTCGCACCGAGCGGGCTATTGAACATGCTGATGTTGCACTTGTTTTGATTGATGCTGAAAAAGGATTTGGTAAACAGGATAAGACCATAGTGGACAATGTTATAAAAAAAGGTAAAGGATTGATTTTCTTAGTGAATAAATGGGATTTAGTTGAAAAGGACACTCATACAGTAAAAGAGTTCACTGAAGAAATTAGTTACCAATTTCGCTCACTCGTGCATTATCCTATTCTTTATATTTCTGCATTAACCAAACAACGTGTATCTAAGGTGTTGGGAATTGCACAGACTGTTTTTGAAACGCGGCAAAAATCCATTACCACATCTAAATTAAATAAATTTTTGCATGATGTTGTTATCCAGCAGTCGCCCCCGGCTACACGAGGAAAAGTGATTAATCTAAAGTATATGACTCAAGTCCATATTGCACCAGCCCTCTTTGTCATTTTCACCAACTATCCGAAATTGGTTCCTACAAGTTATAGGCGATTTATTGAGAATCAATTGCGGGAAAAATTTGACCTGATGGGTGTGCCGATTCGAATATCATTTCGCAATAAATGATCGTACCTCAGGGCAGAAGCGAGGCCCATTTCAAAGAACAACGATCGGAATTTATTGGTTTACTTTTTCCACTGGATTCAGGAGATTCATTTCAATCCATCCTTAAAGTATTAAAAAGTGATTATTCTAAAGCGCGCCATATTTGTTGGGCTTATCGAATCCATGATGGGAATGAAATAACTGAAAACAGTTCTGATTCAGGCGAACCGAGTGGTACGGCGGGTATACCTATTTTGAACCAGATTCGAAAAAAAGATGCCATAAATATAGCTGTGTTCGTTTTGAGGTATTTTGGCGGTATAAAACTGGGTAAACGGGGATTGATTGATGCTCATGGAAAAACGGCTGCAGAAACCATTCAGTCGGCTGTATTTAATAATTGGAACCCCATGATTGAACTATCGATTAAAGCTGATTTAAAATATTATGGCGATGTCCTACAGGTTTTAGCAAAATTTGACGGTAAAATACTGGATAATTATTCTGATTCGAATTTGAAATTGAAAATAAATATCCCTGTGGAAAAGAGAAAAATTTTAAAAGAAAGTTTAATCGGTGGTGCGTTTGGAGATGTTTTGATAAAGAGAAGCGAGCGCGAACCAAACCAAGGAGGGTAGAGGTAAAAGGAGTTGGCAAGTGAAATCCGCGCCCGCTTTAGACCTTAGACCCCAAATAATTAAAAAGGTTCCCTATAAAATGAAAAAAATAATGCAACGGTTGATATGGCTCACAGTCTTACTCTTTACCCAATCCTGTTCCCAGGATGTTCAACCACTCACAATTGGCTTTTGGAATGGGGAAAATCTCTTCGATACAGATGATGATCCCAATACCAATGATGAGGAATTTGCCATTGGCGGTCGCAAAAATGTGACGCGTGAAATATATGATCTTAAGATTAAACAGTCGGCAGAGGTATTGGCAGATCTTAACGCCGATGTTGTCGGTATTTGCGAGGTTGAGCATCAATGGGTATTGGAAGATTTGAATGATGCATATCCCCAGCGGGATTACGAGATAATCCATTATGAATCGCCGGATAACCGAGGAATTGACAATGCGCTACTCTACGATCCGAATAAATTAAAAGTAATTTCTAGCAGGGCAATATTAAATAGTTTGCCCAAAGGTGGTAATACAAGGGACATTCTATATGTGAAAGGTGAATATGCCGATGAAATCATCCACATCTTTATCAACCATTGGCCATCCAATTATGGTGGACGTGAAAAAGCCATCCCCAAACGGGCGGCAACAGCGACTCTTATTTCTAAGGAAATTTCTGCAATATTATTAAACGATGCCGGTGCGGAGATAATCCTCTTGGGGGATTTCAATGAAGACCCAGACGAAATGAATGTGCAATCCCTGAAGACTGTGGGACTTTCTAGTTTGATGGAACCTATGTTAGGACAACCCAAAACGGGCACGTACGTTTATCGCGGCAAAGATTTATTCTATGACCAAATCATAGTTCATGAAAGTCTAAAAGATGCACGTGGATTGGCAATCGATCCTGAGAGTGTTTATATCCTGGATTTACCCAAGTACCGTCAACAGGAGGGTGATTATGCCCATTACCCATTTCGTTTCTGGGCGGGAAATAACTTATTGGGCGGCTTTTCCGACCACCTTGCGGTGCGGGTGAATATTATAAAAAAATAGAAAATTCCCCTCGATTGGTTATCGGTCCGGAGAGTACCAAATAGGGGACGACCATGCTCTTTCACGAACGGTCATTGAAATTCGGTCAGAATACTTTGTGCCGTATCGAATTTGGTCCCACAACTGCCAACTGGCGGTGGGAATCTCAATTACACGTACATAATAAAAGGCTTTAGCTTGGGGGTCAAATTCCGGATCATTCCAAATAACCAATAGTTCTTTGGCACCTTTATCCTTGGACCATGCGCCCGTTTTTAGATCCACTGTGGCGCCATTATCCGGGACCGTCCCATCGTCAGCGACGTTTCTTCCATCAGAGATTGCTACATCAAATATTTTTTCATGGAGTTTCCCATTTTTATGCCATCCTTTTACCACTTGAATTCTATCTAAATTTGCACCGATTGAATCTTTTTTGGCCCAGATCAGGAATTCTGCTTCTTGAATGTCTCCCGCAAGATCACTACCCATTGGTACCCCATTGGTATATCCATTTTTCACTAACTCATCATTTGAGTTAAATTTGTTATTGAATCCGTTGCCGCCAAAAAATCGTAACTGGATTCGGCTGCCACTGGTGGCATAACATTCTTTTGCCTTTAGAGCATCGTACAAATATCCGCGGGTATTTTCTTCGGCCCATACAGCCACCATTCCTCCGGGATTAACTACTTCATGCACCATATATGATTGATCTAGAACCCAGCGATTGGTCGCACGTGCTTCAGGAAAAAAATCTGCAATAGCATTATTGCCAGTATTACTATTTTCCTCAACTTTCCCCGGTGTTGCAGTATGGGTGTCTGTGCTACCAATCATTCCGAATTTGAAGGGATTTACACCATGAGTATCCTCATGCTCGAGTCCTTTTTTAAGAGCCCAGCGCACATAATTATTTTCCATTGGTGGATCGAAGGAATAGTTTTCATAACCGGAAAATTCATCATTTTTCCAAAAAGCGGCATGGACTTCTGAGCTACCTTTGGCCTGAGTGACCTCTACCAACGGTTCAAAATCTTGGCGCAGTTGGGCATATTCTGATGTCATGGGATTTCCGTTTTCATCTCGATCGGTAAAAGCGCCTCCTTCAGCCAAATTGGTGTTATGAGGTATTGCCATAACAGTGGCGCCTTCATTGGTAATCTCCTTTAGCCAATTCCACAGGGATTCTTCATGCCGTAATTCGAATGAACTCAAGGGATAGTCCGGCACCATCATATCGCGGAAAATAATATTTTTATGAAGGTGAGCATGTCCGCTTGTTTTGGACCACTCATATCCTGCCAATGTGGTAAACGTTCCCGGATCATAGTGTTTTTCGGCTGCATCCAAAATAACATCCCACGCTTTGATGGTGGTGTTATAGCCTCGGAAGAAACGGGGATGAGTCGGATTTGGATTGCCTGCTTGGTCATGGGCAATATTGAAAAGTTGCAGTTGTCGAGTTGTGTCAAGATATACGGGAATATCAGGATTAAGTTCTGAAAACATGGGTTCATTCGGTTCATGGATAGAACGAAACAATCTGGGCATAATCGCCTTATGTGCCGGTTCTTCTGGGTTTTGGATAGTCATTATTTCACCCAGACCTTCAGCATGATCTGTTACAGCAGAAAAATCGAGAGGGCGATCAATCTTTACAGGTCTTCCAAAAATTTCAATGGCTTCTCCTCGTGCAAACTTATAGGCATCATCGGGGTTCGCCAAAGTGCCCCCAACATAAGCATCCAAAGATAGAGAGGTATGTACGTGTAAATCCCCAAAATAGAGGTTTTTCAATGGATTGGGTGATAATTGGTTTTCTTCTCTAAATCGATCGGTGCGTGTTTTATCCGAAATGGGGTTGGGCACAAAGTCTGTAATCGGTCCGCTGGGCATAAGCGCCTTGAAAACGATACTCCCAATAAATAAAAGAGCAAGGATAATGAATGCGGCAATTTTAAGCTTTTTTGATTGAGTCATAATTATGTTCTATAGTTGTTTATTTTTAATTAGAGAATAAATCTTTAATCTTAATAGGTGCAGTGTAACCCTTTTCAGTTCTTATGTCCAACGACTTATAAATGACAACATATTCATTAAAAAAATCGGGATAAATAAAAATCCCCCATAAACCAAAAAAGGCCTCTTTCGAGACCTTTTCGGTTTTTAGTAGCGGGGGACGGATTGCCTCATCGGCTAAAAGCCGATTTTACCGGTCTACGTCTCAATACTATTAGAACTCCGGCTCGAACACGGTTCTCATCCATTACCCCCATAAACCAAAAAAGGCCTCTTTCGAGACCTTTTCGGTTTTTAGTAGCGGGGGACGGATTCGAACCGCCGACCTTCGGGTTATGAGCCCGACGAGCTACCAGACTGCTCCACCCCGCGTCATGTTTAATTTTTCTGGTAAAAAACGCCTAATCTTTCGATAGAAGGCCGGCAAAATTATACTCTTTTTATATCCAAGACAAACGATTAATACAGTATTATTATGTCCAAATTGGAAATTGTAGAATCAACCCTGAATTCTTAGTCAAGATAGATTATTATCTATTCCATTAGTTGTATCAATAAAGGGGTAACTTCCATGCTCGAAAACCCGCATTTAATCCCAATTCAGAGCAACATATAAATGGACAATTTTAAACAGACACGACTTCATCCCGATATCCTTAAAGCAATTGCTGAAATGGGATTCGAAACACCCACGCCCATCCAGGCGAAAACGATTCCACATTTGATGGCATCTGCACACGATTTGATCGCCACCGCCCAAACGGGAACTGGCAAAACGGCGGCCTTTGGCTTGCCATCCATCCATTTGACTGATGTGGAAGATCGAAATACACAGACAATTGTGCTTTGCCCAACGCGGGAATTATGTATGCAGATTGCCAAAGATCTTGCCCAATATTCGAAATATATCAAGGGGATGAATATTCTTGCTGTGTATGGTGGTGCCAGCATCCAACCCCAGATTAAACAATTAAATAAAGGTGCCCAAATTGTTGTTGGTACACCGGGACGTACAAAAGATCTTATTAAACGAAAAAAACTAGATATCAGTCATGTTGCCCGAGTGGTTCTTGATGAGGCAGATGAAATGCTTACCATGGGATTTAAGGAAGATTTAGAGATGATTCTTTCCAAAACGCCCAAGGATAAACAGACTTTACTTTTTTCCGCAACCATGTCAAAACGAGTGGTTTCTATTACCAAATCCTACATGAAAGACCCATTGGAGATTGCCGCTGCTCGAATGAATATTGGCGCCGATAATGTGCAGCACGTTTATTATATGGTAAACGCCAAGGATCGATACGAAGTAATTAAACGGGTGGCGGATATTAATCCTGATATTTATGGTATTGTTTTTTGCCGCACTCGCCGTGAAACAAAAGAGGTGGCCAATAAACTGATGCATGACGGTTATAATGCCGATACGCTCCATGGCGATTTGTCTCAGCAACAGCGCGATGATGTTATGGAAAGGTTTCGGAAGCGCCAATTACAAATTTTAGTCGCCACGGATGTGGCTGCCCGAGGGTTGGATGTGGATAATCTCTCTCATATAATCAACTTTAATCTTCCCGATGATGATGAAATTTATGTCCACCGTAGCGGCCGAACAGGTCGGGCGGGAAATAAGGGTGTTTCTATTGTAATCGTCCATACACGAGAGATGCGAAAAATTCGTGAGATTGAGAAAAAATCGAGCATTTCGTTTAAAAAAGAAATGGTTCCCAGTGGATTGGATATTTGCCAAAAACGATTATATACATTAATTGACAATGTAAATAATGTAAATGTTGATGAAAAACTAATTGGACAATTTCTCCCTGATATTTATAAAAAGTTGGAATATTTAGACAGAGAAGAATTAATCAAACATTTTGTATCTACGGAGTTCAACAGGTATTTATCCTATTATAAAAATGCCCGAGATATCAATATTTCCGGTAAGGATAGGGGCGAGAAAAGAGGTCGGCGCGAACAGGTAAGTCGAGACGAACGGTATAATACACCTTTTGCAGGATTTTATGTTAATGTTGGATTTCAACAAAAAGTGAATCCCGGCCGTCTCATTGGTTTGATTAACGAATGTTTAAAATCAGGTGATGCCGTAATTGGAAATATAGAAGTAATGAAAACTTTTTCCTTTTTTGAGTTAGATAAGCAATGGGAATCAAAATTATTTGAAGGTATGAAGGGAAAAAATTTCGAAGGTATTCCTTTAACACTTGAAGGGGATAAAGGCAGTCCCAGCGGCAAAAGTAGTTCAAAGGGGAAATCGAATTATCAAGGTAAAAAGGGTGGTCGAGGCAGAGCAAGGCCTAATCGGAATGAAGGAGGCCGCCGCCGTAGAAGACGGTAATTAATTTCTATTTTGTAGACTATTCTGTCGGGGCTGACCTTTGTGTTTGCCCTAAAACAGTGCTTATGTATTGGCCAAGGCAGACTGGAATATTCACTCTTTTCTTTGGCGCAAAGAAAAGAACTGGAAAAGAAACAGCCCATGGGAAAATATTCAATGGATCTCATTTTTTTCAGTGATGAGCTTCAATTCATTTTAATCTTCAAAATATATCGATCCTAGTAATTGAATATTTTGAATACAGCTATATAGATAAATTTATTTATTGCTCTTGGGCGGATACATAGAACCGCCCCCACTAATAATAATTTTAGATCCTAAAATCGAATATCGAACAGATCTTCATTTATTTTTCATATACATTGATCCCCTTTTCATATTTAGATTTGTGGATGAAAAATCTTCTTTCCGTCCTTTGTTTACTTTTATTATTTGGGTGTAATACCATCCCAAAACAAGAACGCACCCTTTGGTATAATACTCCCGCTGAAACATGGAATGAAGCACTGCCAATCGGTAACGGCCGCATCGGTGCCATGGTATTCGGACGGCCTGAAACTGAACGGATTCAACTCAATGATGATTCAATGTGGCCCGGAAGCCCTGAGTGGGGAAATCCACCGGGACTGCCTGAAGATCTAAAAAAAATACGTGAATTGCTTATGGCCGGGAATCATGTTTCGGCCGATAAAATGGTGATTGATAAATTTTCCAGGAAATCTGTGGTGCGTTCTCATCAGACTTTGGGCGATCTCTGGCTGGACTTTGATCATGAAGATGTTACCGATTACCACCGTGAGTTGGATTTGAATAATGCGGTCATTCGTATTTCCTATAATGTAAATGGTGATCGAGTTACCCAAAGTATATTCGCATCGGCACCAGACCAAGCTATAATTATGGAAGTGTCCACTAATTCTAAGTTCGGATTGAATGGGACGATTCGTTTAACGCGTCCCTTAGATGAAGGATTTCCAACAGTGAAAACGCGAGCAGAAAACAATATGCTCATCATGAATGGTGAAGTGACTCAGCGGGGTGGTATGGTAGACAGTAAACCAATGCCGATTTTGCATGGAGTTAAATTCGAAACGCGCGTCCATGTGAAAAACAAAGGTGGAAGTATTACCCCAAGTGACGACCATCTATTTCTTGATGGAGTCAAAACAGCCACTTTTTATATTGTGAACAATACGGATTTCTACTTTGAAGATTATTCACAAAAAAATTCAGATCAATTACGCAATATTGTGAATAAAGGGTTTGATGCACTCTTACGATTTCACCAAAAGGATTATCAATTATTATTTAACCGAGTAACAATTGATCTAAATAATAATGGCAACCCTGATATTCCTACGGATCAACGTCTTGATAATATTAAAAAAGGTCAACCAGATCGGGGCATGGAAGAATTATTGTTCCAATACGGTCGCTATTTGCTCATCAGTTCATCCCGTCGCGGAACCAATCCTGCCAATCTCCAGGGGTTGTGGAATCCTCACATAAAAGCACCGTGGAACGCGGATTACCATTTGAATATTAATCTTCAGATGAATTATTGGCCCGCTATGACCACCAATTTGATGGAATTGCAATTGCCTCTTTTTGATTTCGGTGATCGATTGGTGAAGCGAGGGAAGTCAACGGCAAAAGAGAATTTCGGAATAGACGGTGCTATGATACCCCACGCTACAGATTTATGGGCACCGGCTTGGCTCCGAGCTCCAACGGCCTATTGGGGAGCATCATTCGGTGCTGGAGGATGGCTCGCCCAGCATTACTGGCGTCACTATGAATTCACTGGTGATAAGGCATTCTTAAAAGATCGCGTTTATCCCGTTCTCCATGAGATTGCACAATTTTATGCCGATTGGCTAATGGTTGACCCGAGGGATGGAACACTTATATCGGCACCGGCCACATCACCAGAGAATCGATTTTTTGATAAAGATGGAAATAAAGTAGCCACATGTCTAGGTAGCGCCATGGATCAACAGGTGATTGCCGAGGTTTTTGACCATTATGTTGAAATGTGCAGTTTACTGAATTTGAATCCACCTTTAATGAATGAGATTGTAGAAAAACGAAAAATACTTCGGTCGGGCATGGTTATTGGTTCAAATGGACGGATTTTAGAATGGGACAGGGAATATGATGAGCCGGAAAAAGGTCATCGTCACATGTCTCATTTGTACGCATTTCACCCGGGAGATGCTGTGAGTAAAAAGGATACGCCAGTATTATTTGATGCTGTTAAGAAGACATTGGCGTATCGATTAGAACATGGTGGCGCGGGAACTGGATGGAGCCGCGCTTGGCTTATTAATTGTTATGGTAGATTGATGGAAGGAGATTTGGCCTATGCCCATATTCAACAATTATTTCAGCGGTCGATTCAATTAAATTTATTTGATTCTCATCCTCCATTCCAGATTGATGGGAATTTTGGATATACTGCAGGTGTTGTAGAAATGCTACTCCAATCCTTTGAGGATAATACAATTCGCATACTTCCGGCTCTACCTGAAGCATGGTCCAGTGGAAATGTAACAGGATTGACCGCAAAGGGTAATTTCATTGTGGATATCCATTGGGAAAATAATCGGCTAAAAAAGGCGGTTGTCACCGCACCTATCGGTGGAAAGACAAATTTAATTTATGGTGAAAAAATAATACCCGTTGCGCTCATGCCAAATGAATCATTTACTCATAGGAATGATTAATTTGAAACAATATTCATTATATGGAATTATGACCATAGTTATTTTTGGTTGCACGAATTTTGAAATGTCGAAACCGGAGCCATCCCACATACCGCCGGCAGAAGTGAATTATAGAAAACACTTTTTAACCAATAAATCCACACTTAATCCAATCGAAGGTGTCTGGATGGAGTATGTGGTGGGTACTTTATACGAGGATGGAAAAGTGGTGGAAAGAAAAGAAGTACCAAAACGCGCTCGATGGATCGTGATCAAAAAGGGAAATGTTTTCAAAATTTTCAATGAATATGGCGAACAGAATAAATATGTAGCTTCGTTCAAACAGGGGAGACAAAAAGACACATATACGTTTGATTGCTATTTCATTAAATCAAAGGATCATATTATAACAAAAGTGTTAATGGTTGACGGCAAAAGAATAGAAATGGCCTATGATGCGCCTAAAGGGATATTTGAAGAAAATTATCAGGAATTTATGGGAAAAGCCCTTAAACATGATCCTGAGAAGACATTAGAATTGCATTGGCAATTCAATTGGCTCAAGACTTTTCCAAAATAGACATTTTTAAAAATGACACTGTTTCAATTTATCCGACCCGCATTTAAAGTACCCACCTTGGGATGGAGTGCAGGGGATCATCAGAAATGGAAACCACCCATTTTCACCTTTTTCCTGCTGAACTTAGGATTGTGGCTGTTCGGAACAGGTCAAGCTTTCATTATCAATGGAGGGATAGGGTTAGGACCTTGGACCGTCTTGGCACAAGGAATTAGTAAAGAGATTGGATGGTCCATTGGTTTCTCTACTTTTATTGTCAGTCTCATCGTTTTGTTACTTTGGTTTCCACTCAAAGAAAAACCGGGACCAGGTACAATCATGAATGTTATTCTCATTGCCATTGCCATTGACGTGATGATACCGGTTGTACCTATTCCCAATTCATTTTCTATAGCAATGCTTCAGGTCGCATTTGGGATCAGTTGTGTAGGCATGGGTAGTGCTCTGTATCTCACCGCAAATCTTGGTCCGGGCCCGAGAGATGGGCTTATGATTGGTCTGCAACGTATCTTAAACCGACCCATAGGCATTGTTCGCTTAGGTCTCGAGGTTTGTGTCCTGCTGATCGGTTGGGTTTTAGGCGGCAAAATTGGTATTGGTACAATCATGTTTGCTTTTGGATGTGGTCATGCTATTGCAATATGTTTAACAATTATTTCAATTGGACAGCCCAAAATGGTAAAGGTATAAGACTTGATTGAATCTCTAATCCTTATCCTTGCTGCTTTCCTCACTGCCATGCTTTCTGCTATTATCGGCATGGGCGGCGGCATTACACTTTTAGGCATCATGGCTATTATTATCCCCGAAGGATATATGGTGGTGGCCCTTCATGGTGTAATTCAATTGGTGAGTAATGTGACTCGAGCGACCATATATCGAGAGCATATTCATAAACCCATTTTTCTGAAATTCCTTATAGGGCTTATTCCCGGATTACTCCTTTCTGCAGGGATTGTATATGGCCTCATTCAATATTATGAAGTGTCTTCTGCCGCAGATATAAAGATCGATTTTCTCAAACCACTCATCGGCTTATACATTCTTTGGTTTCTCTATTTGAGAAAAAAGGGAAAGTCTGTTTCAGAAAAGGCCTTTTTATGGATGGGAGGACTAAGTGGATTAGTAACCGTTTTCGTTGGTGCGGCCGGACCGCTAATTGCACCTTTTTTCATTAATAATAAAATGAGTAAAGAAAATGTGATTGCCACCAAGGCTGCCTGTCAGTCCGTGGGGCATTTCGGAAAACTTCCCATATTCATTTTCATGTTCAGTGTAAATTATTTGAATGAATGGACAGCAATTCTTCCTTTACTTATAGCAGTCTATTTCGGTACCAAGTTCGGCAAAAAGATGCTGGGAAAATTACCCGAATCCACGTTTAGGATGCTTTTTAAAGTTACACTCACAGTGATTGCCATCCGACTGGTGGC
>JABGTK010000162.1 GCA_018647265.1 Candidatus Neomarinimicrobiota bacterium
ATTTGTTCTTTTCGGAATTCTCGCTCTTTAGCTTGTCTTTCAGATATCATATTACCAACTTAGTATTTTACGTTTCGAATGAGGGGTCGAAAATTAAAACGAAGTGGTTTGTTGACCTATTTTATTTTTATATTATTTATTCAGGGATTCTTTAAGGATAATCCATGCCATTATATAAAATGATATATACATCAATATTCCGGACACCATTGTGAGATAAACAAAACCATGGTGAATATACCGTATAGCAAAAAAAGATCCGAATGTCACCAAAGTTGAGACCAATGGTTCAATCATAAGAATCATTTTCCACTTTGGGGGTAAACTTTCTGTGAAAAACATTAAAATACCCATAACAAGAAATATGATGGAAAATGCAGTAATATGGGTATGAGAAGTCAACAGTAGCGCTTCAAAAGATTTTGGATATTGTTCAGGAATTTCAAAATCGGATGTAATCGTATCCCCGCCGTAAAAAGTTTGAGTGCCCGATAAAGTATAATCCGTATTATAACCCACATAGATTAATCCAATAGATACACCAACGGTGAGGACGAGAATAAACACTGTAATGAGAAGCTTCAACTCTCTTGGAAATAATCTAATAGTTTTTAGCTCAGTCATAATTGAGATTTAATTAGGGGGAAAAGCAAACTCAGTTTCATCACCCCTTTTGTCATGCTGTAAACTGATATGGTTGCGCCGGAAATTCCATCAATTTCATCACCCACAACATAATCAGAAATTTCAGAACGACCAACAAATTGGTTATTCCACTTTTTATTGGCAATCTCTCCACCGTAAGGTTCCCTATATTTAATCACTTGGGAATTTAATATTTTTCCACTCGTATCATAAATCACTAAAAAAGTGATGGGCATGGCCTTCCCTTTTACATTGTCTAATAAACCATAGGCCACCACACTATCCGCTTTCCGGATTGACCACACATAAATAAAATCATTAAAAAAGCGTTGGTGTACTTTTTTCTCAACAGCCAATTTATTTATTTTTTCCAATACCAGTTTTTGCATGGAAAATGATACGGAATCGCCAAACTTGTTCCGAATGACTTTTTCCACATCACCCTTGATTCCTGCTTGAACTTGCGACCCGAGTAAAAACAAAAATCCACAACTCAAAAAGATGCTGCGGAAATTAGAGAATCTCCGGCGATTGAATAAAATACCGCCGGAGATTTTTTGGATAACACGCTTCGAAAATTGATTAGAAATTATATCCCACACCTAGGTTTAAGAGTGTCACTTTATCCGCTGCTTTATCCGTATATGTTTTGGTACCATAATCCAGTTTAAAAACAATTTGGTTGATTGGTTTATAGGTCAATCCCAACATCATTTTACTGTAATGTTTTTTATCTTCGGATTCATGTCCCACGCCGGGATTGATATCTGTGACTCGAATCCATGGGTAGAGTTTTCCATCCAGATTCAGCATTTTACTAATATCATATCCGAGGTCAAAATAGTACCCGGTAGATGATTTTGCACTGTGATCGCTGTAACTGATATTCCCCCACTCTGCCACAACCATGAAACCATTGGCATCATACTTTGCATGAGCTTCCATCAATGAAACACCAATCGGTTTTTCACCTTCATCTGATTTGAGCGCTTGGGTCGTGGAAAATGATCCGCCCACTCGAAATCCGGGCATGCCCGTATAGGCAATCCGGCCATTGTATAGCAACTCTTGCACATTAGCTTTATATCCTTTTTGACGGCCACCACGAATACCTTGACTCCACTTAGATGCAATACCATCACCATTCAGGCCTTCGTGAATTACGGCCTTCCATGAGAAGCCATTGGATTGTCCATATACTGCTATCCCGTTTCCAAACCAGGTGGTTGGAATAATATATTTTGAATATTCCGGGCGCTCCACAGAAAAAAACAACGGTGGTTCATGAAAATCATTCATCAACCCCACTGACGGTAAAATCACACCCGCTTGAAACCCTATTTTATCCGAATGATAATTAATAAATGCCTGTTCCAATTCCAATTCACCATTACCGTCTTTTACATAATTATGCTCCAGTTCAACCTCAGATTTAAAAGACCATTTTTCTGTCCAGTTGTACCCATAATATATAATAAAGCGATGAAAATCCATTTTCTTAGCTGCGTCACCATCACCTATTTTTGATGAATTATAATGCATTTCACCATAACCACCGATAGAATACCCCGGTTCAAAAAAATTATCCTGGGCCATACTTATATTGGCTAACATCCCGAAGAGACCAATTCCCCTTATCACTTGTTTTAACATTTATCCCCCTAATCTAAATTTGTTTTAACTATATTGAGACTGATTCTCATTAGCAAATATACGGGTAGCAATCACATAATTGCAAATATTTTTTTATCTTATTTTATTTAAAAGAAAATCCTTGTTAGAAAATTCCGTTACCTGTATTATAGACCGACCAGTCGGTTTATTTATGAATCAAGAGAAACAAGATTTACGCAAAGATCAAATTTTAGATGCTGCCCTCTCCGTCTTAATAAAGAATGGATATGACAGATCGCGAATGGATGATGTGGTTCAGCAATCCCAATTAAGTAAGGGCGCCATTTATTGGTACTACAAATCCAAAAAGGATATGTATTTGGATTTGGTTAATTTTTGGGTCTTTAGATATAGCGTAACCATAAACCATTTAGTTGAAAATGATCAGTCTGCTCCCGATCAATTGAAGAGTTTGTTTAATTATTTTATTGATCAATATGAATCCGACCCTGATCCTTTCTTCGCGTTGACTGAGTTTTGGTCCATGGCCCAAAAAGATGATGAATTCAGGGAAAAACTTCAAATAGTCTATTCTCAATTTCTTGAAGTCTTTGAAAAAATCATAAAAAAAGGTGTTAATAATGGTGATTTTAAAAAATTAGATATCCGAATCACAGCCATGTCCATCATGCTCAATGTAGAATCTATAAACTGGTTCACACTTTTTGAACCCCACGGCGTGAGCGCACGAGAGTACATCCAGACCATCAGTGAATTTATATTGTCTGGTCTTTTGAAAAAGAAATGAGGTAATTGTTATGACCGAATCAACGACACAACTAAACACAGGTGGCCAATTTCTGGTTGAGTCCATCACAAAAACACAAGTGTATTCACGAGAAGACTTCACTGAAGAACACCACGAAATTTATAATATGGTTATGGAATTTGACCGTGATCGTATCCTCTCCCAAAAAGAAGAGATTGAAAAATATAATCCTAACTTAGTAAAGTCACTTATAAAAGAAATGGGCGATCTTGGACTCCTAGGCGTTGATGCACCTGAAGAATACGGCGGCATGGATCTTGATAAAGTAACTACTGCAATTGTTTCAGAAGCTTTGGTTCAATGCCCCTCCTTTTCTGTTTCGTGGGCGGTTCAAACCGGTATCGGCGCTCTTCCAATTATCTGGTTTGGAACAAAAGAACAAAAGGAAAAATATTTACCAGGTATTGTCTCCGGGGATCTTTTATGTGCATATGGTCTTACAGAACCAACAAACGGCTCCGATGCAGTATCTGCAAAAACAAATGCTATATTATCCGATGACGGAAAGCACTATATTTTAAACGGTGAAAAGATATTTATCACAAACGGCGGATGGGCCGATGTTTATACAGTTTTCGCTCAAGTTGATGGGGATAAATTCAGCGCATTCCTCGTTGATAAGGATACAGAAGGATTTTCGTTCGGTGCAGAAGAAAAAAAACTGGGAATGAAAGGATCATCCACAACTCCTCTCATTTTTCAAAACGCCAAAGTACCGGTCGAAAACCTTTTATATAAAGTAGGGAAAGGCGCCACTATTGCCTTTAATGTATTAAATATAGGACGATTCAAATTAGGCGCATCCAGTGTAGGAGGGGCAAAACTAGTTATTAATGGTTCGTCTCAATATGCCCAGGAACGACGGGCTTTTGGCCAGTCAATTTCTAATTTTGATGCTATAATTAAAAAAATTGCCAACATGACGGTACGCACTTTTGCCGCGGACAGTATGACCTACCGGACTATTGGATTACTCCAAAATGAAATTGACCAATTGGATAAATCCAGTCCTGATTATCATATCCAACTTGGGGAAGCGATGGAAGAATTTGCTATCGAAACGTCCATGGTAAAAGTTTATGGTAGCGACACAAGTCATTATGTGATTGATGAAGGTCTGCAAATCTTCGGTGGATACGGATTTTTGGAAGAATATCCACTGGCTGGGGCCTACCGGGATGATCGAATAAATCAAATCTGGGAAGGAACCAACGAGATTAATCGTCAAATCATTGCTGGGTTTATGATGAAAAAAGCATTAATGGAAGAATTACCCGTCCGCGATGCCATTAGAGATATTTCTGACTATATGTCCAATGGACAACTGAAGTTTGACGACAATACATTAGCTGAAGAATGCCAATCTATTGAAACAGCAAAACGATTGGCACTTTACCTCTTTAACGAAGCTTTATGTGAATATGGGCAGGATTTAAAACATGAGCAGCAGTTGACGGAGATTTTCGCTGATATTTTCACCGATATATTCACGGCTGAAAGTACTGTAGTTCGCGCCCGTAAAATTATGGCGAGTGATTCTCCTGAATCCACAGTAAGTGATATTGCCAAAGTATTCACTGCCGAAATGGGAAGCAGAATTATGGGAAATGTTCACAATGCAATCGGGGCCATCCACGATGGAGATCCGTCACCATTAGTTGATCAGAAGATTTCTGAATTTGAAAATCGCATGCGATTAAAAACGAATGTCATTGGACTTAAACGTAATATCGCAAAGCATATTTATGATAAAAATGGATATCCATACTAGGAGATTATGATGGGAAATAAAGCAGTAATAATTGATGCAACTCGTTCACCAATTGGTGTTAAAAATGGCGAGTTAGTTGGCATTCGTCCAGATGATTTGGCGGCACAGGTTGTTAAAGGACTTATGGATCGCAATCAAAAAGTAAGACCAAATCAGGTAGAAGACTTAGTTATGGGATGTGCCTTTCCAGAAGGCCCCCAAGGCATGCTCATAGGCCGCTCTGTGGCTACACTGGCGGGATTGCCAAATACTGTTCCGGGAAAAGTGGTTAATCGTTTTTGCGGTTCTGCCATGGATGCCCTCCACCAAGTGAGCACTGCCATTGAAAGTGGTGATATTGAAGTAGGAATTGCTGCGGGGGTGGAAGATATGTTCTCTATTCCAGGTGGCGGTTTCGCCCCGGATTTTCATCCCGAATTGGCGGAACAAGAATATTATATTGGTATGGGCGAAACTGCAGAAAACCTGGCCAACGATGGAAATATCTCCAGAGATGCCCAGGAAGATTTTGCTATTCAATCCCACGAAAAAGCATTAGCTGCATGGGAGGCTGGTCACTATGATAATGAAGTTATACCTATCGACGTCTACGGCGAAGCAACTGTAGCAAAAGATGAAGGGCCGCGAAAGCCTAACGTCGAAAAAATCAAAAGTTTAAATCCTGCCTTTGTAGAAGGCGGCTCTGTTACGGCAGCCACAAGCAGTCCTTTTTCATTGGGTGCCGCAGCTTTACTGGTCACCAGCGAATCCTTTGCCAAGGAAAATGGATTAACAATTCGAGCAGAAATAGTTAGCCGCGCTGTAGCTGGAGTTGATTGGACAAGGATGGGTATGGGCCCGATTCCCGCAACAAATAAAGCGTTAGAAAAAGCCGGCCTCACCATGAATGACATTGAGGTGATTGAACTAAATGAAGCATTTGCTGCACAATCTCTTTATGTGATTCAAGAAGGCGGTTGGGACGCAGATAAAATAAACCTTAACGGCGGTGCAATCGCACTTGGACATCCATTGGGGTGCTCCGGCGCGCGCATAATCGGTACGCTTATCAATGTAATGGAACAGAATGACAAACATATTGGTCTAGCCACAATGTGCATCGGTACTGGCCAGGGAATAGCCACTATCATAAAACGGTAACCCATATTGAATAAAATATTGAAAGATCCCATGAGTGGTCTGACCCATGTGGTTGGAGCAATCCTCTCTGTCATTGGACTCACCCTGTTAATTCTAGAGGCAGTCGACCCCTTTGACCCCTGGAAGGTTATAACCTTTTCCATATTCGGGTCTGGGCTTTTCCTCCTTTATACCGCCAGTACCTTATACCATTGGATTCCCGTTTCAGGGCGGGCGGAATCGATCTTAAAACGGTTTGACCATATGATGATCTATGTCTTGATTGCCTCCACATATACACCCATTTGCCTAGTTCCATTGCGAGGACCATGGGGTTGGAGTTTGTTTGGTATTATTTGGGGATTGGCTCTGTTTGGAATATTATGGAAATTATTCCAGTTCAAATTCCCAGAATGGTTTTCCACTTTCTATTATATTTTTATGGGTTGGATTTCCTTGATTGCAATTTGGCCCTTAATTTTAACCCTTCAAACCGGTGCATTGATTTGGCTACTTGCCGGAGGATTATTTTATTCCGGAGGTGTTATCTTTTATTCTTTAGATCGACAAGAATCTCCAAGACGGGGATTTGGTTATCACGAAATTTGGCATTTGTTTGTTCTTGCAGGCAGCGCCAGCCACTTTTGGGTCATGTATCGTTACATCACCCAATTTAATTAAACAGGATTTTGAGGATATTATGAGTCAAAAATTTGAAAAAGTCGCAGTGCTAGGCGCCGGAGTTATGGGTGCGCAAATTGCGGGACATTTTACCAATGCCGGCATCCCTGCCCTTCTCTTTGATATTAACCAAGAATTGGCACAAAAAGGTGTCGATGGCCTTACAAAACTGAAACCGGCTCCATTGTATAAACCTAAAAATGCAGAATTGGTGACCGCCTGCAATTATGATGATCATGTAGAAAGGCTCAGCGAAGTAGATCTTGTGATAGAAGCGGTTGCGGAGCGGATCGATATTAAACATGCGGTGTATAATAATATTGTACCCCATTTGAAAGATTCGGTCATTCTCACGTCCAATACTTCCGGGATTCCCCTTGGTGATTTAACTACCGTTCTTCCCGATTCCCTTAAAAAGCGATTCATGATAACCCACTTTTTTAATCCACCACGCTATATGCGTCTGTTGGAATTGGTGAAAGGTCCCGAAACGGATGAGGCGGTCTATAATATGATTGCTGAATTTGGTGAAGATGTTTTGGGTAAAGGAATCGTTCACGCCAAGGATACACCAAATTTTATCGGTAACAGAATTGGTGTTTATGGTATGGCTGTTACCATGAATACGGCCATTGAACATGGGTTAACCGTTGAAGAGGTAGATAAACTAACAGGCACAGTTGTGGGACGGCCCAAAAGCGCTACATTTAGAACGGCCGATGTTGTTGGGCTTGATACCATGATAAATGTATCAAATACATCTTATAATAACCTTCCTGATGATGATGAACGGGAGGAATTTAAAATTCCGGACTTTCTCCAAAAACTGGTGGATGATGGAAACCTCGGCGCTAAAACAAAAGCCGGTTTCTACAAAAAAACAGATGAGGGTATTTTTTCTCTTGATTTATTAACAGGTGAATACTGTCCTCAAAAGAAGGTTCGTTTTGATGGATTTCGCTTGGCAAAGGATCGCCAAACACCTGGCGAAAAGATAAAAGCCATGGCCTATAGCGAGGACAAGGGTGGCAAGTTTTTCTGGGAAGTATTATCCAAATCGCTAATCTATTCCGCCAATCGCATCCCTGAAATCAGTGACGATATTATCAATATTGATAATGCTATGAAATGGGGTTACGGTTGGGATGCTGGCCCATTTGAAGTATGGGATGCTATCGGTGTGGCCGAATCTGTTTCCCGAATGGAAGCTGATGGAAAAGCCATCCCCAAATGGGTAGTTGATATGCTTGCTTCCGGCAGGGAATCATTTTATGAAGCTAAAGATGGAAAACTCACCTACTATGATGTTTTATCATCTACTGTCAAAATAGCAGATACTAGCAAAAAATCCATTAACCTGAATCTCCACAAAACCGGTGGGAATGTGGTTAAAAAAGACTGGAGCGCCAGTTTAATTGATTTAGGTGATGGTGTGCTCAATGTAGAATTTCATTCGGTCCTTCAACCGACTTTAAACCCAATTGACGGCTCTATAGGTCAAACGATTAGTGATGGTATGGATCTGCTTGATGCTGGAAAATATAAAGCAATGGTTCTGGGGCATCAAGGTCCCAACTTTTGTGCCGGGGCAAACTTGGCCAATATGATCCAAGCTATTGAAGCCAGTGCATGGGATCAAATGACCGACACCATTAAACAACTTCAGGATTTAACACAGCGGATGCGATTTTCTAAAGCACCTGTTGTTGCCGCACCTCATCACCTCACATTGGGAGGTGGATTTGAATTAATCGCACCCGCAGCCCATCGTGTTGCGGCGGGAGAATTGTATATTGGCGCGGTAGAAGTGGGCGTTGGGTTAATCCCCGGTGCTGGCGGTAACCTTCGATTAATTTTGAATCTTTTGGAAAATAGTGGTAAAGGTCGGATGAATTCGTTCCAAGTCGCTCAAAAAGCATTTGAAACCATTGGATTTGCAAAAGTTGCCACCAGCGCTGATGAAGCCAAATTCATGGGATATATATTGACATCCGATACAGTAGTGCTTAACAATGATCAGCGAATCTGGGCTGCAAAACAAAAAGCACTGGAGTTGGTAAATGATGGCTACGAACCGCCCAAATACAGGGATGACCTAAAATTACCCGGAACCGGCGGCCGAACAGCAATGGCTATGGCGTTGAAAGGATTTAGGGCTCAAGGTAAAATATCCGCTCATGATGAATTTATTGCCAAGAAATTGGCTTATGTCCTGACCGGTGGTGATAAGGCAGGATTAACTAAATCTGTTGAAGAACAATATCTCCTAGATATTGAACGTGAAG
Source organism: Candidatus Neomarinimicrobiota bacterium (assembly GCA_018647265.1). Classification (NCBI taxonomy): domain Bacteria; kingdom Pseudomonadati; phylum Fidelibacterota; species Fidelibacterota bacterium. The sequence continues at coordinate 8,945 of JABGTK010000162.1, forward strand.
TATTTGTCTCTCTTGCGGGGGAAGCATTAACACAGGATCGAATTCGTTTTATGCTTAAAAAAGGCAAACCGTTGCGTAACTAAGTTGGTGAATCCTTAAGAGAGTTTCTAGGCGCGGTGAGTAAGGCATCACCCCTTTTTTATTATTTCAACACATTAAATTTATTTTTAGCTTTTAGCCTATAATTTGATGGAAAAATGACGCCTCAAAAAGATACGACCTCAAACATCGTGAATTATTTAAAAATTGCCGGAATCGTGGCAATTCTTTATATGTTCCTCGTAAGCATCGGTATGATCGGTTCGGGATTCAAGGGTCTTGGTCGCGGATTTGCCGAAGGCTTAATGACCGGTGAGGCGGCTCCTCTCATTGGCCTATTTATTGGAATTCTTGCCACGAGTTTAATTCAAAGTTCTTCAACCACTACTTCTATTGTTGTAGGCATGGTAGCCGCCGGAACGTTTGGAGAAGATCCAGTCGTGGCTGTGGCAGCTGCAATACCTTATATCATGGGTGCTAACATCGGTACCAGCATCACCAATACTATTGTATCCATGGGACATATTGTTAATAAAAACGAATTTCGACGCGCCTTTTCCGCTTCGGTGGTTCATGATTTTTTTAACGTAATGACCGTAATCATTCTTTTTCCCCTCCAGTTATATTTTGGCATTATCAGTAAAACTGCCAACTGGATGGCAAGTTTATTTATGGGGGCCGGTACATTTACTTTTAAAAGTCCCCTTAAAATGATAACAAAACCTGTAGTGGATGCCATTAAAAATGTTTTTCAAATGCAGGATGTAATCAATTATAATTGGCTGATGATTATTATTGCATTAATACTTCTCTTCATTTCCCTACGATATTTGACTGTATTAATTCGTAGCCTTGTCATGGAAAAACTGGAAGCATTCTTTGACTCACATATTTTTAAAACTTCAATTAGAGCTATGTTTTTTGGTGTTTTTATTACCATCCTAGTTCAAAGCAGCTCAATCACCACATCGTTAGTAATACCCTTAGCCGGCGCTGGCATCCTGCAACTGAGACAAATTTTCCCCTATACACTGGGGGCCAATATCGGCACAACTATTACTGCATTATTAGCCAGTTTAGTCTCAGGAACACACGCCCCTCTGGCGGTGGCTTTTGGTCACTTGGCATTTAATATTTTTGGTATTGCTCTCATTTGGCCCATAGATAAAATTCGAAATATTCCCATCCACATGGCAGAATGGTTTGCAGATCTCGCAGTCCGAAATCGGATCATCCCCATTCTGTACATACTTGTGGTATTCTTCTTAATCCCATTATCATTAATTTTCATCGTGAGGTAAAACTATGGCAATCATACAAAACATTATCAACTTATGGAAAGCAGAAGATCTGCTTTCTCAGGCATGGAATCGTTCCTACGAAATGATGGAACTTTCTAGGGAAATATTCAATCAGGCGATAAAGTACCTTCGCCATGGCGAAAATATTGATACACTTAAAGCGTTAAAAAAACGTGATCGAGAGATTAATGCATTCCAGAAGGAGGTGCGCCGAAAAGTGCTCACCCATTATGCCATCGAGCAAGATACCACCGATATGACCAATGGATTAATTCTGGTCAATATGGTTGTGGATATCGAACGTATCGGTGACTACTGTAAAAATATTTTAGATCTTGCCATTAACTACCCTGAACAAATCGTATCTGAAGATATTGGCGGTGATTTACATTTGATCGAATCTGAAGTAAAAAAACGGTTTGACCAAACTCTAGAAGCCATCCATACCCAGGATGCAGATATCGCGCGAGCCCAAATGGAAGGCTATCGTGAACAAATGACCGGAAAATCAGACAATATAGTTAATGGTGTTTTGCGTGGAGAATTGGAATTCGGATCCACTGGTAAAACTGCCGCTGTTGTTCTATACGCTCGATACCTAAAACGGATTGGTGCACATTTAAAAAATATAACAACAACGGTTGTGAATCCATTTGATTCCATTGGGTATAAAAAATAGCGAAATTGCAAAATAAGAATAAAGAGAATTCATCCTCAATTTCAAATTTAAATTCTAATTCCGCTTTAAAAAGCTTTCTGTAAAAACATTGTTTTTTAAGTCTTGGTCATAGTCCACCTTCAGGACGACCATTTCTGTACGGTGATTATTCTTTAAGTTTTTCATTATCATTTTAGTGGCAGTCCAATAATCTCCATTTTTTACATGATCAGGGATATCCAATATTTTAAACATCGTCCCTTTTTTATTAAAAAACTCTACCCGCTTCATCAATGAATACTTTTTATCCACCCACACGATTCGCGAACTGTAATGGGAACCTTTTTCTATTGGATTCGCTTTCACCTTATAGCAATCTGCTCCATGGATAATATCCTCTCCCATCAGTTCATATTCATCCGCATCTAAGTCTCTTCCCGAGAGGTCTTCATAACTGAAGTCTGTTCCCATAAAACTACGGCCTTTTTCTTTAGTACGGATTCGTTTTACCTTTTTTAGAGCAGGGAGGTACAACCATTGATCATCCGATTCTGACCCAAGCCTGTCCCATGTAAGAAATCCTGTTCCCATTATTTCTTTTGGTTGAGAAAAACGCAACAGTGATTTGGATTTAAATTTACCATCTTCATACTTTTTTTCAATACTGATTAGTTCCCTAGATCGCCGTCTTTCTTTATTCCCTTTAGAAGATATAAGGGTCATTTTGAGCTGCGTTTGTACATCGATAGGCTTTGTCAGTTGATCCATTTTTTCCATGATGAATCGGGCAGATGGCTGGGCCATTAAGAGAGAACTTATAAATAAAAAAAGCATTTGTGTTTTTCTGATCATGCCAGAATTTACGTGATTAGAAGTTGTAGAAAAGCCCCAGTTTAGTGTGGGAAAAAT
>JABGTK010000163.1 GCA_018647265.1 Candidatus Neomarinimicrobiota bacterium
CAAAGATATGTCTGTCCTATATCAATATGATTACCAATTGGCCCTGAAGGCAAAATCAGAAACAGAAACTTTGGAGCGAGGGAAAGGTTTTTCTTATGGTTTAGAAGGTATGGTTAAAGGAGAATGGAATCGCATTTCTGGCTGGGTGGGTTATGCATGGTCCGTGAGTAAGCGCAGTTATCCATCGGTCATGGGGGGCGATTATTATTTCGCCACCGGCGATCAAACACACCAAATTAAATCATTATTGGCTTATCGAATAAACAGGAATATTACATTCAGCACTATCATTCAACTTACATCCGGTTATCCTAAAACATGGGAGACAGGTGTTTCCAATCATTTTGTGTATAATCCCTTGGCCAATGATGTGGGTATTTATGGTGAATTTATTACACCGGTTAAAAACAATGTCCGCTACCCCGTGCGAATGAAATTGGATCTGGGATGGCGAAAGAAGCTCCGCAGTGGTTTCGGATTTCAGCTGGCCCAATACTTAGGGACGGACAAGGCTTATTACACCATGAAGGTTAATAACGTTTTATTCCTCAGGAGAAATCCATTCATGTATATGTATATCCCGGAATATGGTTATTATGGGTTCGGGAATTTTATGCCGCCATCAATTAGTACAGGATATACGCTGGAGTTTTAATATGAAAAAGATTACCATCATTTTCTCCGTTCTGTGCATTCTTTCCTGCGACCTGCCAACTTCTCCGGGACCTATGCCCACCCATATCGAAGAAACGGAATACGAACCGGGACTCAATATTTTTGGCATCCTCCGCGTGGATGAAAGAAATTATGGTACATCCTTTGTTAGAGTTGAACGGGCATATCAACTTCATGAAATTGAATTGGAACTGGCATTTGTACCCACAATTGATAGTGCACATGTCCAAATCATTCATCATCAAATTGATACGACTCTTTTCCCATTTAAATATTCCGGAACTTATGATAATGAAAACTTTATTCCGAAATCCGGCGAATCTTACAGCATTCAGATTGACAATACTGAATTCCCTGTATTGAAGGGGAATACGGTTGTTCCTATCCCACCAATCATTGTAGAAGATCGTTCAATATCTACAGAATTAGGGTTGAATATCATACCCGATTCCTCCATCCATTTAATCGAAGTATATCCCGTGTATGGTATGGGGATTGATTATGCCCAGCGGTTTACCAATAATAATGAATCGATTCAATACAGTGTGCCGATTCACCATGAAAAAAATGGTCCTTTAAATCGGATTGAAATATTTAGTTACGATAAAAATATGTCGGACTATTTGCAGGCGTTGGTCACCTTGAAACCGCAAGCCTATAATGAAATGGTAAAAACTGTAGAGGGTGGATATGGGGTATTTGGGTCCGTAGTGAAATCGGAAATATATAAATAATCTAATTTTTTCTTTTTCATAACATTGATGAAGATTTTCCACCGTCGTATCTTGTGCCCTGATGAAACGACTATTATTTATCCTCACCTTAGTTTGGGCTTGCACACCACCGCTACCGGAGCCCTTTATTCCACCGCCAACAAAACTGCCAACGGATGGCGTGAATTCCCTTTCTGAGGGGTTACTGACAGAATATGATATTTGGGAATTTTTAAAGGAAACCCCCAATGAATCTGCTGTGATTGAAATGTTGGGTGCCCCCGATTCGGTTTGGGCTAGTGATGAACAACCTTATTATATCATGTATTACTACCGTCCTGAATTAAAGGATTATAATTCAATTGAACTCAATACAAAATCCCGAAATGTTACCGGTTACGAATGGGATGAATAAATGGTGTTTTCTTATTCAAAACTTATATTACTCCTCGTCCAGTATTCTGCGGGACAGCTCTCTTGAAGGAGAGGATTGTGGCGGGATGAGAAAGCAATAAAAGGGAGTAAAATATGGGACAAATATCAACAGTTGAATATTTAGGTGATTTACGAACGGAGGCGGTTCATTTGGAATCGGGTGATCGAATTCATACAGATGCACCGAAAGATAATGAGGGAAAGGGTGAGGCGTTTTCTCCTACCGATCTGATGGCCACATCACTAGCCAGTTGTATGATAACGGTCATGGGTATAAAGGCACGGCAGCACAATATTGATATGGATGGGACAAAAGCGGATATCGTGAAAGAAATGGGCGCAAATCCACGGCGGATATCTGTGATTAAGATTAATGTCCATTTCCCGAAAAATTATTCAGAGAAGGAGAAAATACTGCTTGAACGCACGGCCCATACTTGTCCTGTTGGGAATAGTCTCTGTGATGGTTTAGAAGAGGATGTTAACTTTCATTATCCAGAAGAAAAATAAAAATAATGCAACTAAACAAGCGTTGAATATCCACAAACCAACACCTAATTTCTGCTTCCTCAAATGGCCTCAGAATTCAAGCTAGCTCCATCTATTTTATCTGCTGATTTTTCAAATCTGCAATCAGCCCTATCACAATGCGAAAAAGGTGGTGCCCACTGGATTCATGTGGATGTGATGGATAATCAATTTGTCCCTAATTTGACGATTGGCCCACCTGTGGTGAAATCGATACGGCCTAAAACGAATAAATTTCTGGACGTCCATATGATGGTGATTGAACCAGAAAAACTGGTAGAACCATTTGCAAAAGCAGGTGCGGACTTAATCACATTCCATATTGAGGCAACGGATGATCCCCAATCGGTGATCGACCTTATTAAATCCACCGGGACGCAAGTGGGAATCTCGATAAAACCATCCACGCCATTATCAGATATTGAACCATTCTATGATCAAGTTGATCTCATTTTGGTTATGAGTGTTGAGCCGGGATTTGGTGGGCAGGGATACGTTGATGGATCCACGGAAAGAATTCGGAATATTAAGAAAAGATTAAAAGAACAGTGTTTGCAGGATAGAGTGTTAATCGAAGTGGATGGTGGCATTAAGCTCCACAATGCAAAAGAAGCAATTGATGCAGGCGCCGATGTATTGGTAGCCGGTTCTGCTGTCTTTGGCGCGGATGATCCCGTACAAACTATTAAAGATTTTTATAACTTAGGAAGCCAAGAAGGAAGTTAAAGAAACGGAAATTTCGTGCGCTTTAGTGTACTTAGGGGCTAATTATAATGAGAACATACCAGGATATAGATACTTTTTCAGAATGGACTACCGAGGAGCAAAACCAATTTGCACTGGCGGTCACCAAAGGATTGATCATGGATACGGTCCGCAAAGCCAATTCTGGTCACAGTGGCGGACCTATGTCATCGGCGGATTTTACCCAAATCCTTTTTACTGAATATTTGAATTTTGATCCCAATAATCCCGATTGGTTCAACCGCGATCGGTTCGTTCTTTCAGCTGGTCATGAATCGGCACTTATTTATGCAATGTTGACCCAAATCGGTTGGCTAAATATGGATGATATTCAAAATTTTCGTCAACTTCACAGCCGTACGCCGGGCCATCCAGAAGTTGAAATTCCCGGCGTTGAAGCCACCACCGGCCCATTAGGACAAGGCTTCGGAATGGCCGTTGGTATGGCCACAGCCGAATCTATGTTGCGGGCGCGGGTTGGCGATTTGGTCAGCCATTTTACTTATGTGGTCGCCGGCGATGGCGACTTTCAAGAACCGATTACATTGGGTGCCGGTTCCATGGCAGGTCATTGGGGTTTGTCTCGACTCATTGTATTTTATGATTCTAATAATGCACAAATTTCTGGAAAAGTGGATCGTGCTGATTCAACCAATTATGCCCAGGTTTTTGAAGGATTCGGTTGGCATGTTCAGGAAATTGATGGCCATGATCATGAACAAATTCGAGAAGCTATTGAAAAAGCCCAAGTCGTTGATCGCCCAAGTTTAATTATTGGAACAACAATAATGGCACAGGGATCGGCTAATATGGAAGGAGATCATGAGACTCATGGTGCGCCACTACCACAGGATGAGATTGATGCCACCAAAGAAAAATTAGGTCTCCCAGATGAACCATTTTATTTACCGGAAGAAGTGCTGAATCACTTCCAAACCCGTTTTGCAGCATTAAACGAAAATGTAAGTGAATGGAACAATGCAGTCTCGAGCGCTTGTGAAGACAGCACATTTAAATCGGTTTGGAATGCAACAGTTATGGATCAATTGGGTGATATAGATTATCCCAAATTTGAAGCTGGTACATCGATTGCCACCCGTAAAGCTTTCGGCACCACGCTTGATAAATTTGCCGAACAAGTGCCGTCCATTGTAGGTGGTTCAGCAGATTTGGAGCCGTCAAATTATACAGGAAATTTCGCCAAGACTTACGAAGATTTCACGAGAGAAAATCGATCCGGGCGTAACCTTGCATTTGGCGTACGGGAATTCCCTATGGCAGCAGCAATGAATGGCATGGCACTCCATGGTGGTGTGATTCCTTTTGGAGGAACATTTTTAGTTTTTGCCGATTATGAACGGCCGGCTCTGCGATTGGCAGCCATTCAACAATGTCGGGTCATTCATGAATTCACCCACGATTCATTTTGGGTTGGGGAAGATGGCCCAACACATCAACCTATCGAACATGCCATGGCACTTCGCACGATACCCAATTTCAATGTATTTCGCCCAGCAGATGCCAAAGAAACAGCAGCATGTTTTCGATTAGCAATTGATCAAAAGGAAACGCCGAGTGCATTGTTGCTCACTCGTCAAGGCGTGAAAGTTTTGAGTCAAGATATGGATGCAATCGTTGAAGGTGTATCCAAAGGCGCTTATGCTGTTGTTGATTGTGAAAATCCTGATTTGGTTTTTCTTGCAACAGGATCAGAAGTTGGTTTGGCAATGGAAGTGGCTGCAACAATGAATGATAAAAATATCCGTGTGGTGAGTATGCCTTGTTGGGAAATATTTGAACAGCAATCCCATGAATATATAAATGCACTTATTCCACGCCGAGGTGCTATGAAAATTTCCATGGAAGCGGGAATCACGATGGGATGGGATAAATATATTGGCCCTAACGGACTTTCAATTGGTATTGATCATTTTGGCGCGTCAGCGCCGGGGAAAGATTTAGCCCAGGAATTTGGTTTTACTGCAGATCAAGTTGAATCAAAAATTAGAGATCATATAAACAAACTACTATAGCCACGAATGCACGAAGACACTAAGTAAAATGAAAAGATATATTATAAAAGAATCCTTAGAGCCTTTGTGTCTTCGTGGCAGGAATGAAAATGAAAATACATATTGCAACAGACCACGCCGGACTTGAACTCAAAAATATCATTCGGGATTATTTAATTGAAAAAGGCCACGCCGTAACTGATCATGGGGCTCACGAATATGATGCTTTGGACGATTATCCCGATTTTATTTTTCCTTGTGCTCACGCTGTAGCGGCGGACAAAGAAAGTCGCGGAATTATTTTAGGCGGTTCGGGACAAGGAGAAGCTATGGCGGCTAATCGAGTGAAAGGTGTAAGAGCGGCGGTTTTTTATAATGGTCCGAAAGAAATTGTGAAACTCTCTAGAGAGCATAATAATGCCAATATATTATCTTTGGGTGCCCGGTTTATGTCTGAAGATGAAATTTGTGATATTATAGACTTTTGGCTGGATGAATCCTTTGAAGGGGGACGACATCAGAGAAGGATTGAAAAGTTAGATCAATAATGAATTGGGCTCTGGCCTAATCTTTAATACATCGAACGCAATTTCCATCTCCTCGCGCTCTGTTTCCAATTAATACATTATTTAAACTGATCCCTAAAACGCGAGACTCTGCTCCGTTTAAGTTGCTGGTTCTATAGCCGACAAAATTGCCTACATTTCCAATGGCACCAGTCATTCGACTTCTTGCACCACCCATTGGTAATTTTAAAACGGATGCCAATGCACCTGCTGCATTACTAGACACCCAACTTAATTTTTCTGCTTCCCATTCTGCCACTGTGGGAATTCTAAACCCTATAGGGCCTGGGTTATTTATTTCATTTACACCTTGCCATAAAGAATCATTTTGGGGAGATATCCAATTGTCATATCCGATAACAAACTTTGAATGGCCGGGAGAAGTCGTGTTCGAAACTGTATTTGTAGTTGAAGATGTCCTTAGCTCATGCCCATCAGTGTCTCTTCCCCATTGATATAACGAACCATAAGAATTTATATCAGTTGATGAACTGGCAACGTTACTTGCGCCTAAATTTCTATCCATCCAAATTCGTCCTGTAACGGGGTTAGTTACAGTACCGGATGAATCAGAAGATGTGTCAAGTAGTTTTGATTCTTCGTCCGCATCATTATCCGAACAACTAATAATAAAAATTGATAAAAGCATTATATGTATCAGATTAGATTTCATTTAATATTTTGCCTCAGGTATTGGTAAATAATAATGATTAGACATGAACTATAAAAAAAGGTTAAACCTTAACGTTGGGAATAAAGGGCGTTTTAATGCCTTTTATACATTGCTATTAAGTTTTTCATTTCTTAGGATTTTCACAATACGACTATATATGATTTTAGATAAATTCCAGTCATATCCATCAAAGTTAGTTGTATTATTAAATTGAATAACAACCGTGTTGATGTCTTTGTGGTATTTGGCAATACTCTGATAGCCAGGAACCAGACCTGTATGCTTGTACACGTAAATTGAAGAATAGATTTCCTTTTCCCCTTCATCGAACAATGATCCATCGTTTAATGCCCGAAGGAATATACCCACATCCTCTGCTGTAGCTAACATTCCATTGCCATCAGTCTTTAGATCGTCCTTATACCCAACGTAATAGCCACTCATAACATCGTCTATATTCACTTCATTAAGTGAACTGAACGTATTGTTCAGCCCGAGTGGCATCAAAATTTTCTCCTTGATATATTGGCTATGGCTATAACCGACCACTTTATTAATGAGTTTTCGAATCAACAAATAATTTGTGTTTGAATAACCATAATCTTCACCTGGTTCAAAGTTAGCCGGCAAATCAAGTGCTAATTCAAGGACTCCATCTCTGCTTTCCGGTCGATTTTCCCAAAAACCAGGATAGTCGGTGTAATTGGGAATGCCACTCCTATGTTGCACCATCATTTTTAAGGTTATTTTTTCTGCATTTTCAATTCTTTCCACAAGTTCAGGAAAGTAATCAGCGAGCGTTTTATCCAAAGACAAACGATTGTCATTTACCAATTTGGTGATAGCAACAGCATCGTATAACTTGCTGATACTGGCAATCTTGAATAAGGCTTTCGGGTTGGCAGGAATTTTATTTTTCCGGTCATGCCATCCCGCGGCATAAAACTCCGGTGGCTTCCCAGTTTGGTCTACGTAAACAATCATTCCATCAAATCCATGACCAATAGCTTCATTTACTTGTTCTTGAACTGTATCGGGTAGTGGTAAAATCCAAGCCTTCACCAAAATCCATGGTACAAAGAACATGGAGATTATTGTACCGACAAGTAATACTATATTGAGGATTGGTTTTGTTTGTTTCTTCATCATGTTATTTAAGAATGATGCCTTTTAGTAAATTGCCCAAACGTTTTTGATAAAATTTGTTTAAATGGATCTTGTCTTTTGTTGTATTCTTATTCTTCAGCTTGAATCTCTAAAATTAATTCTATCTGTTATTGGTTAATGCTTCAACTTCTCTGAGTAAAAGAGGAAATGCTGGATGTTTCATTTGGCCATGATTATTACCGTCTAGCTCATAAATATTTACCTGATTATGCCCCGCCACTTTCATCATACGCATCATGTATGCATTTTCTTCATATCGTCCTAACATCTCGAGTTCTCTATCGCCAGTAATAATCAATAGTGGTGGGGCGTCAGCTCTAACATGATAAAGGGGTGCCATATTATCAATAATGGGTTGTTCCCCCGGTATTCCCATTTCTTGACGAACGGTAAAATGTGTAATTGCATGTCCTGAAAATGGTATAAGTCCTGCAATTTGATTTGCATTAATTCCATAGTTTGCTAAATAGCTCTTATCGAGTCCGACCATGTAGGTTAGGTATCCACCTGCTGACATCCCTGAAACAAAGATTGATTCATTATTACCCCCGTATTTTTTTATATTTTTGAATGCCCAGGCAGTAGCTGCCGCTGCGTCCTTTATACACTCTACTGCTTTAACATTGGGAGAGAGTCGATATCCTACTCCCAAAATTGCAACCCCTCGATCTTTTAAATAGTCCGGAATATAGCGCTCCCCCTCAGTTAACCCTCCTCCATGGAACCATATAATGGTAGGAAAATCCTTTATATTATCAGGATAATAGAAGTCAAACACACACATTTCCTGCATATATTTATCGCCTTGCATTACATCTTTGCTATAGTATGAAACAGCAGTTTCTGTTTTGTATAAAATTTTCTGTTTTACATCCTGTGAAACGATACATGTCATTGTCAGAGTTAGTGCTATTAATATTAAGTAGGTTGATTTCATTTCGATTTAATCTACATTATGTTTTATTTGGGATTATTTGAACTAAATTCATAACTCAGTCATTTTATTTCCAGAACCATTCTTTCATGATCGTCCGGTGTATTCATATTGGTGAATTCATTTTCATTTAGATTCATATTGACCGTTTCTGTATTGATGCAATTTAATAAACCCTGCAGACTCAAATCACCATTTTCAATTTGTTGGGGAATCTGGGGTAGAATTCGTTTATGATAAAATGCGCATGTTGCTTGG
>JABGTK010000164.1 GCA_018647265.1 Candidatus Neomarinimicrobiota bacterium
TAATATTTAATGTTTTTGCCGTTCGTGACACTGTGAAATATTCTGAACCAGTTTTTCCAAAAGAGGAAGGGACAAGATTTGATTGGGAAATATTTTTAGAATTGACAAAACGGATTGCTATAAAAAAAGGGAAAAAGTATTCGAAGTTAACTCAAATTATGTCCAAAATATTTGGACCAGATTGGATCTTGGACCTGGGTATTAGGCTTGGGAAATACGGCAGTTTAAAATCTATTTTCAAATGGAATGGATTGACATTGAAAAAGGTAAAAAAGAATATACACGGAATGGATTTGGGTGCACTTAAACCCAGTTTCCCATCACGACTTTTCACTAAAGATAAAAAAATAGATTTAGCACCTCCAGTTTTTACAGATGATCTCGAAAGAGTAAAATCTAACTTGAGTGAACAAAACAATAATGGTGCATTAACATTGATTGGCCGGCGGCAACTCCGCAGTAACAATTCCTGGATGCACAATTGCACCTCACTTATGACCGGGAAAAATCGCTTTTTAGTTTTGATAAACCCAAAAGATGCTGAATCAAAATCAATCAAAGACGGACAAAAAGTAAAAGTTGAATCAACCAATTTCTCTTTTGAACTAGATGCAAAATTGACCGACGAAATGATGCCCGGTGTTATTAGTATTCCCCACGGCTGGGGTCATGAAAAAAATGGTACTCAACAAAATACTGCTGTCAAAAATGGTGGCAAAAATTTGAATGCTCTGGGGGACGATCTTTCTTTCGATCCAGTTACTGGAAATGCAGATTTGCACATACGAAATGTTAATGTATCACCGCTTATAAATTGATGGGTTTAATCCTGATTCATACAAACTGATTTTTGTAAATTGGATGAAGTATATGCTAAAATGTAGGAGGTTCAATGGCTTTGCTTTCCCAAACAGAAATCCAGACTGAATTAAATAGTTTGGATGGCTGGACATATTCTGATAGTGTCATCCATAAAATGATCACGTTTGATTCCTATATTGATGGGATACAATTTATAAATCAACTGGCGAAAAAAGCTGAAGAAACAAATCATCATCCCGATCTTACCGTAGGATGGTGTAAGGTTGGTGTTACTTTTACTTCTCATGATCAAGGTGGTGTGACGGATCAATGTATAGTAATGGCCAAAGCCGTCGACTCCCTTTTATAACTAAAATAAATTAAATCCATGAAAAAAAATCTCTTTACCCTTCTATTATTTTGTTCATTTTTAACCGGTCAAAATATCACTTCCGCCGTTAAAGCATCTTCTAATCCTGTCATGGATGGGGATGTGTTGAATGATCCCGCTTGGATTGAAATACCTGCGGTAACTGCCTTTATTCAAAAAACGCCCGATGAAGGGCAGGCTGTTTCAGAAAATACTGTGGTAAAAGTCATGTACTCGGATAACATATTTTATGTATCGGTTGTTTGCTATGATTCCGATCCAGGTAAAATTGTTATTTCAGATACGCGAAGGGACTCACCGCTTAATAATTCAGACAGTTTTTCATTTATCATTGATACTTTTAAAGATTTCCAGACAGGGTATCTATTTGGCACGAATCCTGCAGGGATTGAATATGACGCCCAGATTACAGGCGGCGGTGAAGGTGGCAGTATGATGCGGCGATTCAGTATGGGCACTGGTGGTGGCTTCAATGTGAATTGGGATGCGGTATGGAAAGTTAAATCTCAAAGAGGGGATTATGGTTGGAGTGCCGAATTCGCTATCCCCTTTAAAACACTGCGATATAAAAAGGATAAAGACCAATCCTGGGGGATTAATTTTGAACGTGTAATCGCCCGGAAAAAAGAAGAAGCCCATTGGGCTCCAATTTCGCGGCAATTCACCATGAATCGTCTTGTATCAGCAGGAACTCTAACAAATATAAATGTTCCTAATTCTCGTAATATAAAGATTATGCCATATTTATTGGGTCAAAAGAATGAGTATAAAGGCGAAAAATCTTCATCCGCTAGTGATAGCAACTTTGGTTTAGATGCAAAAATGAGCATTAGTTCTACCATGACATTGGATCTTACATACAATACAGATTTTGCACAGGTCGAAGCTGATGAACAACAAATAAATTTGGATCGATTCAGTTTATTTTTTCCGGAAAAAAGGGCTTTCTTCCTTGAGAATGCGGGACTCTTTTCCGTTGGATCTGGTGGTGGGTTCTTTGGCCCAGATATTGAAATGTTTTTCAGTCGGAGAATTGGGGTGGGCCCGGGAGGAATACCAGTACCAATCCTTGGTGGTGGAAGACTTACAGGTACTGTTGCAGGAATGAAAATTGGCATGTTGGGCATGCGGACTGATGCGGTAAAAGACGTTACAGAGGCTAATCAATATTCTGTTTTTCGATTAAAAAAGGAATTGCCTAATCGCACCCACTTTGGGGCTATGGCGACCACTTTGGACCATACGGGCTCTGATGGTTACGTAAATAATGCTTATGCCTTTGACGCACAAATAGGCATTGGTGAGTTGAGCAAAATTGTTGTTTTTGCAGGGTTAACGGAAACACCTGAAATGGAAAAGGATAATGCTTATGCCTACAGGATGGAAATTGCACGGGATACAAAACAAATTTCTACAAATATGTCTTATACGGAAGTGGGCGCTAGCTTTAATCCCGAAATGGGATATTTAAAAAGAGAAAATTATCGAAAATGGTCCGCACGTATTTTTACGCGATTTCGTCCCGAAAATAGATTTGGTTTATTAGAAATTAGGCCCCATATCAATTATGACGGATATTGGAAATTAGATGGTTTTCAGGAATCTGGAAGATGGCATATTGATAATCATTGGGAGTTTCGATCGGGATTTGAGTTTCACACAGGAATGAATATTGTTAAGGAGGGCGTCTTGAATTCCTTTGAAATATCCTCTAATGATACTATTTCTGCTGGCACTTACAACGTAAAAGAAATCCAGTTTTTAATTATGACCAATCAAACAAAACCAATCAGTTTTTTCACTATGAACAGGATTGGCGGATTCTTTGGTGGCGATAGAATCAATACGTCCCCAACTATCAAAATTCGATATAAGGATAAAATAACATCCGAGTTCAGCTATAATTACAATAAGGTAAAATTGCCCAATGGTAATTTTACAACAACACTTATGCGTGCCAGGGTAACCTATGCCTTTTCTCCCAAAATGTATATTCAATCATTGCTCCAGTATAATAACCAATCAGACGTATGGTCCATGAATTGGCGATTTATTTGGCAGCAATCAGCTGCAACGGGATTATACGTGGTTTACAACCAAACTCAGGATTATGATGGGATACCCATTGAGTCAAACAACAAATCTTTTGTGATTAAATATAGTTATTTATTTGATGCTATAAATTGAGAGTTTTAAAAACAGAATCCCTTTAAAATTAGATTGTCATAATATCTATGGTGAATTATTTAAATATAAATAGGAATAGACTATGTCATTAGAACAAGGTTATGATTATTGGTCTTCTAAAATCGGTGAGCCGGTTATTGGCCAATGGCATGAGATGACTCAAGATCGCATCGATAAGTTTGCTGATGCAACGGGTGACCACCAGTGGATTCATGTTGATCCGAATCGCGCGGCCGAGGAATCGCCTTATGGCGGTACAATCGCTCATGGATTTCTCACCCTTTCCCTGATTCCACTTTTGACAGATGATATGTCCCCAGAACAGATTCCCGTTGAAGGCATTAAACAATTTGTGAATTATGGATCCAATAAGGTTCGGTATATGAGCCCCGTAAGACCCGGTGATATGATTAGATCTAATTACCATATTGTCAGTGTTGAGAAAATGCGACGCACTGCCTTGCGGGTGGTAAAAAAAGTTACAATTGAAATTGAAGATTTACAAAAGCCTGCCTGTGTAGTTGAAACGGTAACACTCATCTTTTTTTAGAAAGACACTTTATGACACCAATATCTTTTGAAAATAGGGTAGCCGTTATTACGGGCGCTGGTGGTGGAAATCTAAATGCTTTGGGGAACGATATCTCCATAGACCTAGTACCCGGGAATACTGATTTGCATATTCGAAATATTAAAGTGACTTCGATAGTGATTTAAATGGTTTAATTTGGAAGGAATTGAATATGATGTCTAGATTACCTGAAACTAAAAATTTAATTTTAAATTTTCAAGATGGTTGGTTAACTATATGGTTCAATCGTACAGATAACAGAAATGCATTATCGGTTGAATTGGTTAATGAATTAAGAGATACGCTTAAATCCGTCCGTGATAATCGAACTGTAAGGGGTATAACATTTCGTGGCAAAGGTGGTGTATTCTGTGCCGGAGCGGATTTAAAAGGGTTAAAATCCCTGATAGATACGGATGCTCAAAAAGAGGAGATTGCGAATTTCAGTAAAGTGATTGGACATTTTTTTGAGTTGGTGAATACCATGCCCCAAGTGACAATTATGGTGATTGAAGGCGCAGCGATTGCCGGTGGATTTGGTTTGGCTTGTACAGGCGATGTAACCATTGTTCATAAAGATACCCAATTTGCATTGAGTGAAACAATGTTAGGTCTAACGCCTGCACAAATATCACCATTTGTTATTCATCGTTTAGGTTCTGCACTGGGCCGCAGGGTAATGTTGACTGGCGCTCGATTTAATGGGGAAAAAGCTGCTCAGGTTGGCCTAGCTGATTTTATCGGATCAGATGAAGCTGAATTGACCAATTTAGAACAAAAAATTAAAACACAAGTATTGCGTTGTGCTCCCAGGGCCATCGGTATTACAAAAGAACTCATTCAATCTATCCCAGGCCTTTCTAAAGAAAAAAGAATTACAATGATGGCAGATAATTTTGCAGAAAGTGTGTTGGGGGAAGAAGGTCGAGAGGGGATTGCATCATTTATGGAGAAACGAAAGCCTAAATGGAATAAATAAAGGTATATTGATTTTGCTGGTTAACTAAAAACGTTTGGTTTTTTTGGTCCTTGATTAAATAGCTAGAAATGAAGTTTCCGTGGAAAAAGATGTAGCAGTTTGCAATGATACCAAAGAATTGAAAAAAGGTCATGACTAGAAGGCGTAAGACAAAAGGCTGTAAGCTCTTGTATGACAATAAGAAACAAGTAAAAGTTTGGTTGGGTTGATCATTAGTCAAGCCATAGAAAAATTCGGTAAAGCAGTGATGGGTGAACAGCAATTGCAAGAAGCCTTAGCCGATATGATGACTGATATTTTTACTGCTGAAAGCGTACTGGTGAGGATTCGCCAAACACCAATTAATGAATCAGCATTTAAAATTGGAACTGTATTTGTTTCAGAAAAAATGGGCAAAATGGTACAATCGGCAAAACAATGCTTACTTTATATTCATGGTGGTGAGATTCCAGAAGAAATTTATGCTGAATATGAGCAATTGATTATACTTTTGAACTTGTCAGAAGATATCTATTTATTAAAAGAAGAAATTGCCACACATGTCATATATAATAATAGCTATCCATTCTAATTCAATAGTTAATTGAAACTCCGGAAAATTTATATATTTAAAATACTTTTAATATTTTTTGATTTGACTAATGGGTAGTAAATATGTGCAACCCATGAGTCATAGGGATCATTCTCAATTTCATAAACCGTTGGGTATTCCCTTGTGATTTTAGCGGATCCAAAAAGGATATCCCAGAAAAAAACATATTACTTAAATTACCGTTATTATTACTGATGCCGTCTGAATTGGATTTGCCGTGATGCATAAAATGGGTGGAGGGGGTAGAGATGGATCGCTCGACAATCCAAGCTAGAGGGTGTAGCACTTTAAATTTATACAATGTTTGATCCCACTTCCATTTACTGTGGGCGCCAATAACAATAAATTGTTTAACTATTAATTGGGTGAGAATGACTTCGTAGGGTATAAAAAAGGTTATAATTCCAAGCCACCAGAGATTAGGCATAAATACATAGTAAGACATTGCATTCCGATAAGATGTCAAGACACCCATTTCTCTTGCAGCATGATGAGGTCGATGCCATTTCCATAACCAAGGTCATTCATGAGATTTTCGATGCCACCAATATTGAGAGAAGTCATCTGGAATTGACACGATTAATAATAATGCCCAAAAGGGTAAGTGTGATAGTGATTGATAATATTGGGGAATTAAATAATTAAGAATTAAAACAGCCGAGAATAAAATAATCGGTTTAATTAATAAAGCCAGTTTAAAAAAGGACACTATATTCATTGAGCCAATCATCTTTTGTTCTAGGTGAGTTACGGCCATAGAGACCGGTAAAAGATTCCAAAATACCAAATCCAATTATGATACCACCTATAATAAAAATTTCGAGTATTTTAAATTTTTCCATGACTTATTATTTATGCTTAACTATTTAAAAATCCAAGTGGATTGACCCATGATGATAGATAATTATTGTTAAGGATTTTCTTTTAGAGTATTATTGTTCAATTAAACAAGGATATTTTAATGGACTCACTAACGTTGGATAATTGTCTTTCTAATTTACAATCAAATAAAAACAGTTGGGCTACCCTCCCAATTACCAATAAAATTTCCTATTTGGATCAAACCATAAAATTGACTGTGGATCATGCAGAAGAATGGGCAAATGCCGGATCGGAAGCGAAAGGATTAAACACCAATTCACCGTTATCGGGGGAAGAATGGTTAGGCGGCCCTTATGCGTTTTTAAACTGGTTACAATATATGAAAAATACGCTAAATGCAATTGCTGCAGGAAAAAGCGCAATTCATAAAGTTAAATTAAGTGAATGGGCAAACGGGCAAACGGTGGCGCGGGTTTATCCTAATAATCTTTTAGAAAAGTTGCTTTTGGATAATTATTATTTGGATGTTTGGATGCAGGATGGTGTTACACTTGAAAACATTGAAGATACAGTAGCGTTATTTTATAAACAGGAGAGTCCTAAAGGGAAGGTTTCTTTGGTATTAGGGGCAGGAAATGTATCATCCATAGTTCCTTTGGATATTTTCTATAAATTGTATGCCGAAGGAGAAGTGGTGTTAATAAAAATGAATCCCATCAATGAGTATCTTGGACCAATTTTTGAGAAGATATTTGCACCATTAATTGAGAAGGGATTTATTCAGTTTTCCTATGGTGCTGGAGATGTAGGCGCTTATTTGACCCGTCATGATATGGTGGATACAATTCATATTACCGGTAGTGCACGGACCCATGATGTAATCGTATTCGGCGTTGGAGAAGAAGGCCAAAAAAGGAAAAGTGAAAACCTACCCATTATGAGTAAACCAATTTCATCTGAATTGGGTGGAGTATCTCCTACGATTGTTGTTCCGGGACCATGGTCAAAAGGTGATTTTAAATTTCAAGCTGAAAATATCGCTACCCAAAAACTTCAAAATGCAGGCCATAATTGTATTGCAACACAAGTATTGGTAATGCCGAAGGAATGGGTAGGAACAGAAAAATTACTCCAAGAAGTGGAGAGTAAAATTACTAATGCTGAAAGCCGTCCTGCATATTATCCCGGCGCAGCAGATCGTCAAAATGCCGCAAGGGTACATGCAAATGCAAAAAGTCTCGATAGCGGTGTGGATCGAACCATTATCTACGATGTGGACGCCCTTATCGATGAACCCTGTTTTACGGATGAATATTTCAGTCCCGTCCTTACTACGGTTGAACTGGAAGGTAGTGATCCTGCTGCATTTTTAAAGGCGGCAGTCAAATTTGCCAATGAAAAACTGGATGGTACTTTAGGTGCGAACATAATTATACATCCTAAAACAATGAAGGCACATAAAGAAGCTTTGGACCAAGCTATAGCGGATTTGAAGTATGGTGGCATTGGTATAAATACTTGGTGCGCTCTTGCATTTTTAGCCGCCGGTGGTGCGTGGGGTGCCTATCCTGGCCATACCATGGATGATATTCAATCAGGAAAAGGTGTGGTTCACAATGCTTTCCTTTTTGATAAAACCCAAAAGAACGTTGCGACAGGTCCCTTCAGGAATTTTCCACGGTCAATCTTTTTTGGCGATTTGCATATGGCACCTAGACCGCCTTGGTTTGTCACTAATAAAACAGCCCATAAGACTGGCAAAAAACTAACTTATTTTATTGGGACTGGAAGCCTTTTAAAGCTTCCAGGTATTTTTACTTCAGCCTTAAAAGGGTAATTGAAGAGACCGAATCAGTCCATAAAAGACTGATATTTACAATTTAACTTTTGCAGCAAGGCAGACTAGGTCAAATGTCGATCCATACAACACTGCTTGATTTGCCAACTTGAATTCAGCACCACCACTCTTTGCTGCGAATTGGATTTGTCTAGAATTGGTAAAGTATTGCATTACAGTGCATCCCGGCGCCGACCGAAACCATGGCCACCAGTTGTCCGTCTTTAATTTCAAATTTATCCAGTTGTTTATTCCGGATCATATCTAACATAGTGGGAATAGACGCTACTGAAGTATTTCCAGTAAATCCTATGGTTATTGGGATTCTTTCTTTTAGAACTTTAAAATCAACATCAAATAACCTACTAATGTTATTACCGATAGCTTCTATCATTTTCCCATTGGCTTGGTGAAAGAGAAAAAGATCAACTTCATCCATAGATTTACCAACTTTTTCCAACCCTTTTTTAATAACCTGAGGGACCCATTTTGTAGCATAACGGTATACCTCTCGGCCATTCATTTTAAAAAATTTAGTGTTGCCAAAATCTGGATTATTGGATTTACCAATGTAAATAGTATGGCAATCCTCTTGACAGTGAGAAAATGTGGCATATCCTAAAACACCCGCTTTATTGTCCCTCTCAGATTTAGAGAGAATAACTGCACCACATCCATCTCCCAAAAGCATGGAATCCAAATCGTGAGGATCTAGAACCCGTGAAATAACTTCCACACCAATGACGAGGACGTGATTAGCATCACCGTTCTGAATCGCTTGGTGGGCTTGGATTAGACCTTGGACCCAACCGGGGCAGCCAAATAAAATGTCATAGGCAAAACATTCATGGTTTTTAATCCCCAGGATATTTTTTGCTAAAGAGGCGAGGTTGGGAACTGAGTCCCAATGCCCTGGATTGTCGGGTACCATATTGCCTGTATTGTGGGCTACGATTATGCCGTCTATTTGAGTTTTGTTAAGACCCGCATCAGCGATGGCATTTTCACCAGCTGCTTTTATCATAGGTACATTATCTTCCTGGTCCGAAATATATCGCCGGCTTGTTATGCCGGAAATCTCTTCCAGCTTGGCAATTACCTCTGCTGCAGGTTTCCGGATTTTTATTCCCTCTTTTGAAAAGAATTCATGGTCAGAAAAATAGCTGTTTGGAATCACCTTTTCAGGGAGTATTGAACCAGTTCCTGATATAATAGAATTAATCATTTTATTAACCAATATTTGTTTTGTAAAAGAAGGTGTTAATATATAGCTATTCAATAAGAAACAAGCACTGTTAGATAACTTAGAATAAAATTTGACAAACGCATCTCAAACAATGTCTTCATTCGCAAAAATATAAAAACATCAAATCTCCTGAAACTGGATTATTACGGTTAAGACAATCATAGACAATTACACTTATACCTTATTTTAATCTTCAAATCGATCTCTCTTATGGAAGAAAACAGTATCTAACCGTACATTTGACACTTAATGAATTCATTAATTACCGATATTAGCCAGGAAATTGTCAGTGGGGTGGCACTGGGCTCAATTTATGCTCTGATTGCCCTTGGCTTTATCCTTATATATAAAGCAACTGAAGTTGTGAATTTTGCCCAAGGTGAACTCATGATGGTGGGGGCCTACGTTAATTTTTTTATCATCCAGGGATTTACGGGAGATATGGGTCTCCCAACCGGTTGGGTTTTTCTAATGGGATTAATTGGTTCCATTCTATTTGCAATAATCTTTGGCTGGTTCCTTGATTTAGTCATCAACAGACCCATGCGTGATGAACCGGTTTTTTCTATTATGATGGCCACAATTAGTATGGCGATTATGCTAAGAGCTGTGGTGTCTATGGTTGCGGGTACAGAAAGTTTAGTCCCCCCGTCACCATTTGGCGGTACCCATTTTAAGATCGGCGGCGTCATTATATCTATGCTGGACCTTACCATTATCATTGGTGCCATTGTACTCGTATCCGTTTTTTATTATTTCTTTAATAAGACCCGCTGGGGGATTGCCATGCAGGCTACTTCCGAGGATCCTATTGCGGCCCAGCTCATGGGCGTACCTGTCAAACGGATATACTCCCTAGTTTGGATATTTGCCGCAATTGTAGCAGCTATAAGTGGTGTGTTGTTATCGCCTCGCGCTTCCCTCATTGATACAAATATGGGTTTTATGGGCTTAAAGGCGTTTCCTGCGGCGGTGTTGGGTGGGTTTGGCTCTATTCCCGGTGCAATCATTGGCGGTATTATTCTGGGTGTTATTGAAACAATTAGCATGGGTACCCTGTCTTATCATTTTCATTGGGTAAAAGAGATTAATGATATAATTGTATGGATCGTACTTATTGCGGTTCTAATGATTCGACCTAATGGTATTATGGGGACGAAGGAGATCAAGAAGGTATGATTAAAGGCCGTTACGAAGATGAAAACCTGAAATGGATTCCACTTCTAATAGGGTTGGTTATATTAATCCCATTTGCCCTGAAAGGGATGACCTTCAGCTACAAATATTATCTTTATATATTGAATACGGTTGGTGTCTACATTATCCTGACAGTGGGGTTGGACCTTCTTTCTGGATATACGGGACTGATTTCCTTGGGCCATGCGGCTTTTATGGCTATTGGTGCATATTCATCGGCGATCTTGGTTGATCAAGTAGGCCTTCCATTTATGGCTTCACTTATTGTTTCCCCCATTATTGCGGGCTTGTTTGGTTTTCTTGTGGGATTCCCTGCGCTTCGTGTTTCAGGTATGTATTTGGGATTAACCACCATGGGGTTTGGTTTCATTATACGACGCCTCATAATAGCTATGCGGGAGTGGACCCAGGGATCCGGCGGTTTGGTCGTTTCTGCACCGGAGATTTTCGGATTTACCATAAAAGGGGATTGGGCCAATTATTTTCTCGTATGGACAGTTGCATTATTGGTCATTGTGGCAGTGAGGCGTATCGTCAAATCAAAGATTGGTCGTGCATTCATGGCTATCCGGGATTCGGAACAGGCCGCCGAAGCATCGGGTATCAATTTGGCCAAATATAAAATGCTCTCCTTTTTTATTTCTGGCGTTCTGGCCGGTTTGGCAGGCGTTCTCATGGCCCATACGAATCATTTTATTTCTACGGACCATTTTGACAGTATGCTGTCGATCTATTTTATCATAATGGTCTTAGTGGGAGGAGCTGGAACAGTTTATGGCGCTGTTCTTGGTACCGTATTTATTGTCCTTCTGGATAATCTTTTTGTACCTGAATTGGAAA
>JABGTK010000165.1 GCA_018647265.1 Candidatus Neomarinimicrobiota bacterium
GCATTATTATGTTGGTAATCATCTTGGAAGCAATTGGTGTACCCAGCGCAGGGATCGCCCTTATCTTGGGTGTAGATAGAATTTTAGATATGATGCGGACGGTTACAAATGTAACCGGTGATGCTAGTGTGGCGGTGGCGGTGGCTTCTTCTGAAGGTCAGATTTCTGAATAATAAATATTTCAGGATTCATTGAACCGAATCGATAAAACCCCGTAAACTTCGGTAGCTATTTAAGATTTCTTACTTTAGATATTGAATTTCAGGATCTTCAATAAAAAATCCTTGAGATTACCTTCTGAAGTCAAAAAACAGGCCTTCCCTGCATAGTGCGGGGTGAAGGACGTTTGCTGAGGACAGAGGCCTCTACCGTGTTAAACGGATCCTGAAATCGATTCTGGAGTAAGAAAATAAAAAACCCCGCTTAATGCGGGGTTTTTTATTTATTTCAATTTTGATTGTATCTGGCTAATTCGCCAGCGCGAACCCTTAATTTTTAATTGAACATGGTCATCTTCATAATTTCGTTCCAACACATCTACCCCTTCCTGGGCTTGTGCAAGCTCTTTGGATTCCTGATAAGAAAATTTAAGATTAACAATTTGATAATTCTCATCCATGATTTCAGAAATATTCTGAGTTAACTTATCAATACGTAGATTATTCAGAGCTGAAACATAAATACCACTGGGGAATTTTCGCCTTAAATAACTGATTTGTTTTTCAGCACTCTTTAAATCTATTTTATTGAGTACAATCAACATTTGGCGCCTTTCGGCTCCCAAGTCCTTTAATACATCAATAATTGTATTGTGGTGATCTGTCACTTGGTTAGAGGATGAATCCAAAACCAATAGGATTAAATCTGCTTTAATAACTTCTTTTAAGGTACTTCTGAAACTGGCCACCAAATGATGAGGTAGTTTCCGAACAAACCCAACTGTATCGCTCAATAAAATGGTATGGGCATTGTCTAGTTCTACTGATCGAATGGTGGTATCCAGTGTGGCAAATAACTGATCCTCGATAAAAACATCTGCACCGGAAAGAGCTTTCATTAATGTTGATTTTCCGGCATTAGTATAACCAACCAAAGCCACCTTAAATTGATTTCCACGTCGTTTACTTTGGGTATCTCTTTCTTTGCCTATCTTTTCCAGTTCACGCTTCAATTTAGAAATACGCGTTCGGATTAGGCGGCGATCCACTTCGATCTGTGTTTCACCGGCGCCGGCACGCGTACCAATGCCACCCATTTGTCGTTCAAGATGAGTCCATGCCCGCGTTAATCGGGGTAACATATATTCTAATTGAGCCAACTCTACCTGTGTTTTTGCCTCTTTGGTCTGGGCATGCTGTTTAAAAATATCAAGGATAAGGGCACTACGATCAATAACCTTTATTTCCTCAGTTAATTTACTGTAGTTCTTCATTTGCCCCGGACTCAGTTCATCATCAAAAATTATAAGCGAAACATCCAATTCTTTGGCTTGGTTGATCATCTGTTCCGCTTTCCCCGTACCGATAAAAAATGATGGATTTATTCGAGATAATTTCTGGGTGACATTCCCTACAACTTCTGCTCCGGCTGTATCAGCCAACAGATGCAATTCTTCAAGATGCTCTTCCACCGTTTCCATATCCAACTCACCATGAATAACACCAACCAGAAGCGCCCTTTCTTTTGGTTTTATTTCCGAATTCTCAATCATAATTGGTTCTTCATGGCGTCCGGTCTTGGACGGCTTAAAAAAGATTCCACCATAAATATTATTATTGCAAGAATTAAGAATAGCCGCCATAATGTGCGCCCATGGCGCCGAGTTGTGATGGCTTCTTTTACATCCGATTCGGGATTAATCCAGACTGTTTTGTTTTTGCCGATTACAGAAATAACTTCGTTAGAAGTTGCCCTTAGATTTGGTTTTTCAAAGGGTGAAAGCTTGGACGAGAAAGCGGTATAAAAATCATCATCTGCGAAAACTTCATATGATCCTAATTCATTAATTTGATTTATCACTAAAGATTCTTGATTGTAGTTGGGCACAATCAATATCTTATCCCCTGAGGGATTAACCACGGACCATTCTTTATTTAATAGATCTTTAGATATTTTAATAGTCTTTGATTCGCCGACCTCTACCAATGCGGTATTCATTTCATCTGTAGCTGATAAAATTAGCAACCGGTGGATCAGAGGAATGAGTAAGCCCTTCATGCTTAAGTCATTCCACCTTAAGTCTAATGGTGATGAAAAATAATAAATCTGGCTTCCGGAATGGGATATTTCAAGAAAAAATGGGTCGGAATTATTTAAAGCTAGAATCATTTTATGACGTTTGTTTTTCTCAACCTTATTATATCTGAAAACTTGAGGCAGAACCGTTTCCACATCCCTCAAATTTAATTCTTGTAAAATTGGATTGTTACGATCCTGTACTTCCACCGAAAAATATGAATCACCATCTAGGGTTACTTCCTCTATAAAAACCGGCAGCTTCAAATTGGATTGTATAAGGGGTGTTAGGTTTGCATAATTTTCACCTGAGAACCAGAGGATACTGCCTCCCTCGCTCAAAAAACGTTTTATTGATTCAACTGCTGAAGCGCTTAGTAGTTTCGGATCTTGTAAAATTAAAACGTCTGTTTCATCTAAATAAATGCGATCAATTGATATCATAACTTTTAGTTCAATATCCAAGAATCGATCTTTCCCACTTATTGATTCCAAAACTGTTTTCAATACGAATAAATCATCTTGAGAATTGGCTATAACTTTACATGATATTTGTTCAGGAATTGTTAACTCAAAAGTTTGTTGATCGTCCAAGGAATAATCATCCCGAGGGATTTCTAATTTTCCACGAATAATGCCACTTTTCCCCGGGTAAACCTGAAATAAAAAATCTTTGCTTCGACCTGGTTGAAAATGAGAAACAATTTGACCCACCCGTTCTTTATTCAAATATAATTCAACAGGAATATTACGCTTTTCGATGGGCCCCATATTCTCAATCTTGGTATTAAGTTTTAATAAATGGTTTGGGAGTTTAATCTGGCTTGCAGCGGAAATATTTGTTATCGAAACATTATCGGCCAACTGTTTTTGCCCTAGACAATAAAAACGCCAGCCTACATATTCTGTACTGAAAGTAGTTGGAGGTGCGCTAGGGAAATCACTTAGGATGAAGCACTCCCGATTAACGGCTGAACCGTCAACAGATTTTAATATTGAATCAACAACTGACCATATTTTATCTCGGCCAACTGATTGTGTAATATCCCAATTCTCCGTATTTAACTTCATTCCTTTTTCAAGAATGCCGCTATATAATTGCCTAACAGGTGTTGTTTGATAAACGTGGAGGTTCACCAAACCGTCAAAACCAGCAATAATATTCGGTAGTTCATATTTAACCTGATCCAAATAAGAAGTGCGATCCTCTGTCACTGCCATGCTGGCTGAATTATCAATTATAATAACTGCAGTGGATTCTTTTTCACTGGGTATCCATGTAGATTCACTCATCTGAATTGGGCCTGCAATCATGAGAACCAATGCGGCGATTAAACCCATTCTAAGTGCAATTAAAATCCATTGGCGAATTTTTAATTTTCGAATAGTATCATGTGTCAATTCTTGGATGTGTCGGATAGAAGAAAAATCTACAGTTTTGGTATTCCTCAAACTAATCAAATGGATTAATAAAGGCAGGGAAGTCGCGAGGAGACCCCATAAAATAGACGGGAATAAAAAAGACATTAGATAGGAGTATAAAACATCATCATGATTGCGCCGGCGCCAAGAGGCATCTTGAAGTTATCATCAAGTGGGATTGGTGCTATTTCCATTATCATTGCTGCAATTGCACCACTCAATGAAACGGACAAAGGTAGAGATGAAAAATTCAAGGCAATGATAACACACACCAATAATCCGCCAAAAAATCCTTCCCAAGATTTATCCCAAATTTTATGTTTCCCAAAATGCTGACCAATCAACCCGGCAGCAGTGTCCCCAAGGCTCATAAAAATAAGGGCAATAATTGCTACTGGTTTAGCAAAAATCATTATAGAAATTACTGCACCAATAATCACCCATGTAGCACCAGTCAGTTTCCCTTCTTGTTCATGGTTTCGAAGCATATCACTAAATAATTTGTTAAAAATAGATTGAATCCATCCAACGCTGTGACGAAGAATATCCACCAAAATAAATAACACCATTATGACCGAGAGTATTTTTACAAACAGCCATTTTTCAGGAAAAATATAAATATAGGCAAAGGGGATTGCCAAGTTAAACAGGTGAATAAATTTTCTGAGGTATTCGCTTATTGGTATCATTTTTCACTGTTAATTTTATCAAAAATATCTTGAAGGTCAAGTATACTTACAATCAAATCAACTCCTGTGGCTTGATCTAATACAGTCCCCGGCGCTATGGATTGATCCAAAACAGTATAAGGGACCAAATCTTCATTTTGCTGATAAGAAATTTTGCCCACTTTTAACCGAGATTGGGTTAAGGCTTCTTTTGCTTTTTTCATACTGAGACCGAATAATTGGGGTACTTGGAAAAAATCGGGAGGCAATCCTTGGCTGACGGTTATTTGAAGTCCGAGTCCTTTTTTTATATGATCCCCTGATTTTGGGAATTGCCAAGCGACTGTTCCTTTCGGATAGTCCGGGTTATACTCTGTATAAACTGTGTCTATTTGTAGTCCCAATTGTTGCAGCGAAATTTCTGCACTTCTTTGTGATTGGCCCACCAAACTAGGTACTAGCACCATTTTTTCTGGACGCGAAATTTTCAATCGAACCGTTCGGCCTGGTTTCACCTTCTCTCCAGGCAGTGGATATTGATCAATAACAGTTTGGGGTTCAACTTTTGATGTATAAACTGTATCATAAACAATTCCCTTAAAACCTTCTGAATCTAATTCTTTGATTGATCTAGTCAGAGATTTTCCCGTTACATTCATGACAATTATTGATTCATCCTGGCGAATATATGATGGCAATACAAACCAATCAAATATGAGTATTAATCCCAAGGAGACTATACCAATTGCGAGTATGAAGTGAATAATTTTATTGATCATATTTTTCGGAACCTTGCGGCAAACATTCCATCAACCAAATCATTGGGCGGAAAAGTTTCTAAACAACTATGGTCATTCAGCCAATTTTTAGGAATGAAGTATTCACCCGATTCAAGAGAGAAATTGTTATTCAATTTAAGGAACGACTCAACCACATTCCAATTCTCTTCCGGTTCGAGGGAGCAAGTAGCATAAACCATTACACCTTCGGGTTTTAAAAACTGTACCATATGATTTAAAATAGCAGATTGAATTTCTGCCATGGAATCCACATCATATTTTTCACGACGCCAGCGAATATCAGGTCTCCTACCCAATACACCTGTCCCGGTGCAAGGCGCATCAATTAAAATACGGTCGGCCATAGGGAATTCGTCAATGGTGGCATCCTTAAAACTCCATTCAATTGGCATCTTCAATTCTTTTGCTCTTTCTCGAGCGAATTCAATTCGTTTTTGGCTAATATCAGATGAGAACAATTGGCCTTTATTATTCATGAGTTCAACGATATATCCTGATTTTGTTCCCGGCGCAGCACAAACATCTAAAATGGTTTCGCCCGATTGCGGATCTAACAATTCTACTACAGCACCGGAAGCGCGATCTTGCACATTGAGGATTCCATTTTTGAATAAATCACTTTTCAGCATACTTCCCGATCCTGATTCCACCCTGATAAATTTTTCTGATTCAGGACTAGACTCAAAGGCAATTCCCAACTCATTTATTTGATTGATAATCTCAGCTTTAGACTCTGGATTACAGTTCAATCTGAAATCTATTTTTGATGGTTCATTAAAATAATCACAAAGCTGAATCGTCTTTTCCCTACCAATTTGATTGTTCCACTTTTCAAACATCCATTGTGGATATGAATACCATTGCGATTGAGACTGTTTTTTCCCCATTTGATTTGGATCAATTTTTTCGGTTTTTCGCATTACAGCATTAACCAATCCACTGAACTTGCGACCCATTTCTTTTTTAGTCAATTCAACCCAGGAATGAACTGCCGCATGGGCCGGGATTTGATCATCCATAACAGCTTCATAATACCCAAGTCTCAAAATAATATGGATGGAGGGATGAAGCTTTTTAATCGGTTTGCTGAGGAATGACGATATCCAATAATCCAAGCGCGCCTCCCAACGAACGACCTCATTCGTGAGCACTAAAGTTCGGGATAAATCATTTTGTTCTAATTTGGTCTTTTTATAATATTTATCTCGAACGAACTTTAAACGATCATTGGAACGATCAAATTCTTTCAGAATACAAAATGCATGGTATCTAGCATCTTTCATAATTTACCGATCTGATCTCCAATTTTAACATTCAATCCTTTTAAACAATCAGCCATGCTCATTCTGCGTTTTCCTTCTAACTGAATTTCTATCAATTCTAATAAACCATCACCACATGAAACCGCCATCTTGTTCTTTTCTAATAATGAAATTTTTCCACCATCATCACAATATTTATCATCCAAAATTAAAGATTTAAATATTTTCATCCTTTTCCCATTCATTGTTGTGAATGCGCCGGGGAATGGAGAAAATGCTCTAACCATGTTATGAATTTCCTCAACTGGATCATTCCAATTTATAGCACACATTTCTTTGGTAATCTTTGGTGCAGGTGAGGCTAAATCATTATCCTGTTGTATAGGATTATGTGACCCTTCTTCTAATTGATTCAAAGTCTCCATTACCAGTTTTATACCCAAACCCGACATTTTTTCTGAAAGAGAGCCAAAGTTATCTTCATTTTCAATGTTGATCTTTTTCTGCATCAGGATCGCGCCAGTATCAACCTTGGATTCAATTAAAAAAGTTGTAATACCCGTTTCTGAATCACCATTCAATAACGCATGTTGAATTGGCGCCGCCCCCCTATATTTTGGGAGTTGTGATGTATGAAGGTTTACCGCTCCAACCTTTGGTATTTCAAGTATAGAATTGGGTAAAATTCGAAAAGCAACCACAACAAAAACATCTGGAATTAAAGATTTTAATTTTAACTGGAATTCATTGTCTTTTAATGATTCCACAGGAATATAATTTAGGTTTAATTCATTAGCTAATTCGCCGATTGCCGTATGACGGAGTATCCGCCCTCGCCCCATTGGCTTTGGAGCATTACTCACAACACCAACTATATCATGGCGAGATTTATGGAGTGCTTTTAAAATGGGGTTGGCAATAACCGGGTTGCCCATAAAAATAATTCTCATAGACACCCCCTCTCGAAATAAATCAACTGGGTTTTGAAGAAGTTAAAGAACAAAAGCCTTTCGATCTTTGGCTTTGGAAACTGCATCTTTTTCAATAATTTTTAATTCTTTTCCAACACCCATTTTAACAGTAGATGTAACACGATCCACAATAAAAACACCATTTAGATGATCAATCTCATGCTGAATTGCCCGAGCCAATAGTCCATCGATTTCATCGATATGTTCCTGGCCGGACTCATCTTGATATTTGAATTTGATGAATTCCGGACGTTTTACATCCAATCGTACATCTGGAATGGAAAGACATCCTTCTTCAAACCAGGATTCGCCTGAACTTTCCAGAATTTTTCCATTGACAAAAATATGAATATTTTCACCTTCTTCTTCTATATCTGAAATATCAATGATGAATAGATTCATATCTATCCCAACCTGATTGGCTGCAAGGCCGATACCACTTTCCTCATACATGGTATCGAACATATCATCTAATAAATTGGAAAGAGAGCTAAAATCCTCTACTGGTTTACAGACTTTTCGGAGAATAGGATCTCCGTAATGGATAACTTCCATTAATGCCACTAAGACTAACTCTCAATCGCTTCTGTTTCAGTACTTTCAACTTTATCAGTAAAACCAGCAATGGCCGATTTATTAACTGTCATACTGGTATTCTTATCCACCTTAAGAATGACAGCTGTTTTTTCTTTTGATTTAAAGCCGCTAATTGTGCCATGGATACCACCGATCGTCACGATGCGATCGCCCTTTTTTAGGTCACTTAACATTTTTTGTTTTTCTTTCTGACGTTTCGCTTGGGGACGAATCATCAGGAAATACATTATGCCTAATATGAGGACAAATGGTAAATAAGCAATAAGTCCACCACCCTGGGCACCTTGCCCACCTGCAAACAATTGTATGAAATTCAATTTTTTCTCCTAATCTTGAGCCAGGAAATTACCGAGGAATCATTAAATTATTATAAAGATTAAACAGACTTTTTTAGACCAATTTCAAAAGTTGTTCCATTACCAACTTCACTTTGAATCACCTTAATTTCACCACCGTGGATTTCATTAATTATGCGATTCACCAATGACAATCCAAGCCCCCACCCTCTATTCTTCGTGCTAAACCCTGGTCGGAATATATTTTTCCAATCTTTTTTGGGTATCCCCAATCCATTATCCTGGATTTGAATGAGTCCATAATTATCATCGGAAGAAAGTAAAATATTGACCCTTCCTTGTTCTCCTTTGATTGAATCAATTCCATTTCGAATCACATTTTCAATGGCCCATCCTAATAGCAATTCATTTCCATCAATTAAAACATCCTCGGATGTTTCAAGAATCAATTCAATTTCTTTCCCTAATGATGGTAATCGTTTCTTCAAATAAGTGGTTTGGTTATTCACTAAGTTATTAAGAGATATACTTTTGAGTGGTGCGTCTGAACCCATTTTACTAAACCGATTGCCAATTTGATTCAGCCGTTCCAAATCCGATTCCATCTCTACAACTACAGCGGAGGACTCCTCAGGGTGAGCCTTTAATCGATCAACCCAACCCATTAGCGCTGAAACAGGTGTTCCCAGTTGATGGGCAGTCTCACGAGCCATTCCTACCCAAATATTACGTTTTTCGCTTTTTCGAATTGAGTTGAAACCCATAAATCCTAAGAAAATAAATAAAGCTACAACGCCAATCTCAAAAAAAGGTAACCATTGAAGTTTACGAATAAGGTCTGAATCACCGTAATGTAAAAACCCTAAGGGAATTGCAATCCCCGATATGGGATCATTAAATGTTATTGGAATGGGATCATTCTGGCGATCCATCGAATTCATTGGTTTTAACAATTGGTTTGGCTTTAAGGCATTACCAATATTTCGTGAATAAACTGGATTATTTTCCCCATCAGAATAAATAACCGGAAATTGAACTTTTTTAATTATTTCATCAAAAACAAAATTTAGATTGGTATCAGAATCTTCGTTAACTGTCTTTGCTATAATTTCAGAATAAAGTTTTACAATTTCTCTATTATCATCCCGCAATCGATTAACGATTGAATTCGAATACCCCAACAAACCAATAATTAAAATCAGTCCAATAAAAAAAAGACCAATTTTAATATTGCCACTATTTCGGTAATTAGCCATGCTTTTTTCTAAATAAAAACCCGAATACAATAAACCCAATTGCTAATCCAAAAGATGCGAAAGAGACAATTAATCCATTATTAAAGGAAGATTTATCAAATTTGAATTCGACAGTATGGCTCCCTGCAGGTACTTCAACACCACGTAA
>JABGTK010000166.1 GCA_018647265.1 Candidatus Neomarinimicrobiota bacterium
AACATTCGTGATGCAGGATCCATTTATACCTGGAGTGGTTCCTGGAGCAGTGCGGGCTCATCTCTGCTGCCATGGAAAGGTTATATCTTTAAATCCGGTGGTGCCACAAGCCTGAATATTGATGCGCGCGGCAGTGGTTTTGGTAAAATGGCAAAGGCCATGAATACTGATGATTATCCCATGGATGCAGATGAATGGATCATTGATATGATCGCCACCACGGGCAACGCCCGGGATGAACTGAACGCAGTGGGCGTCAGAAATATGGCTGAAGACGGTTACGATCGTCTTGATGAGTTTGAACCGCCGGCCGTCATGGGTGATATTGTCCTTAGAATCGATAACCGTGACCGGGAAGAAACACCGGACCTCTATGCGAAAGATATCCGCAAGCCCAACGAAACAGGCCATTACTGGGATCTCCAGGTCTTTACCCCAACCAATGGCAGCCGTACATACATTACATTTGATGGTCTGGGATATATCCCAGAGGAATACGATATTTTCTTAATTAATAAGACCACAAAGCAGGCTAAGAATCTAGAGTGGGACAGTAATTACCGATTCGCGAATACGGGCCCTGATGCTTACCTGAAACAAGATTTTAGGTTGGTTATTGGTACCAAAGACTATGTGAAGGAAAACAATGCTGGCGTTGACTTGTACCCAGATGCATTTACGTTGAGTCAAAACTACCCCAACCCCTTTAATCCCCAGACATCAATAATGATTAGTTTAGAAGACGATGCTCAGGTTGATTTAATCATCTATAATCTTCTTGGTAAAGAAGTCACTCGATTGGCGATTAATGAACATCGCTCTGCGGGATATTATACGTTTATTTGGAATGGCAGGAATGGTATGGGTGACAGGGTATCAACTGGTGTGTATTTTTACCATGCTATGATAAGAGATGCCGGTGGCAAGATTGTTATGAACAAAACAAAGAAAATGATCTTCCTAAAATAAAGTTCGATAAGCATCCTGCTTGTTATCTACAACCAAGGATGCTTGTCCAGCTTAGTAACGCGGCGGTGTTACTGAAGAAAGTAATTGGTGCAAAAAAAGAGGCGAGTTTCAGTCATTTTTATTTAAACTAACATTGTTGCCTTAATCGTTGATTTTACATTACATTTTCTATAGATAAACAGGAGTCATTCATGACGCGTATATACAGATTTATACCAATAATTTTTGCTTCGCTTATTTTCGCCCAAGTGGGCGATGGTTCCCAAGCTAAACCCACCGCTGCGGTTCTGGACTTTGACGGGTCTGGAATAACCGCCCAAGAAGCGCAGGTTCTTACCCAAAGGCTCGGTTCAGAACTGGTTCAAACCAATGCCCTCATTATGGTAGAGCGAAATCAGATGAGTGAAATCATGGATGAGCAGGGATTCCAGCAAGCCGGTTGTACATCTGCAGAATGTGCTGCGGAGATTGGCGCCTTACTTGGTGTACAAAAAATGATTACCGGGTCCTTCGGGAAAATAGGAAACTCCTATACGATTGAAGCACGAATGTTTTCTGTTGAATCGGGTAAAACAGAAAAAACCGTGAGTAAAACTTACAAAGGTGAAGTGGACGGACTACTGACAGAAATCCAAGTAGTGGCCTGGGAATTGGTTGGCATGCAGGCACCTGCAGATTTGTTGGCAAAAGCGGGAGTTACCCCTCCCGAAGAAGTGGCTGAAGCGAAGCCAAAGAAAAAAGGGGGCAGCAAATGGTTGCGGAATACATTTATAATCCTCTTACTTGCAGGCGGTGGTGCTTATGCTGCCATGCAAGCTGGTGGTGATGCTGATCTCCCCGAACCTCCCGAACCACCTACCAGTGGAATGTTTATGATTGGAGGCGAATGATGAGACGCCTACTTATACTTTCAATACTATTTTCTTTTTTAATAGCACAAGACTATAATAGCGAAATCCAACCTATTTGGGATAATTCCTGCACAGCTTCTTGCCACAATAGTGGCAATGTTAGCGGTGGGTTGAACCTGACTTCACAAACCAGTTATAATGAATTGGTGAATGTGGCTTCCCAAGGTTATTCCGGTTTTCAGCGCGTAAAACCAAATGATGTTGCCAATTCTGTACTTTTTCAAAAGATTGTTGGTAATTCATCTTTTGGCGATCGCATGCCCAAAGGCGGGGGTAACCTGGCCCAAGCTAATGAAGAAAAAATTAAAAAATGGATTGAAAATGGCGCACCTCAAAGTGGGGGCGGTGGGAGTGATTACGCTTTCGATTTTGGCCCGAATCAAGCTCAAATTAATGTAGATCCACCCATCGAAGGTGAACAAAACTGGAGCATTGAGTCTTGGGTTAATTTTCATCAGAAAGCATCATCAGGGACTTTCTATGACCTTTTCCAATTTGCCCATCAGGATAATAATGA
>JABGTK010000167.1 GCA_018647265.1 Candidatus Neomarinimicrobiota bacterium
GCATTATTGAATAAATATAGAATTGATATTTGGCTGGCCCAAAAAGTGACCACCGCAGCTAAGGGGCAATTGTGGATCTCAGTTATTGGATTTTTTGCGGTCACCAGTTTTCTTTCCATGTGGATGAGTAATACCTCAACCACGGCTATGATGCTACCTATTGCGATCGCCTTGGTAGATAAACAATATCCCCGAATGCGTGCCTATATTGTTTTAGGAACTGCATACGCAGCAAATATTGGTGGCCTTGCCACACCAGTTGGATCTCCACCAAACGGGATTGCTGTTTCTGCATTGGATATTGATTTCTTAACGTGGTTTAAAGTGGGGTTTCCTTCTACTATAATGATGTTTCCAATTGTCGTGATTGCTCTTTGGTTTGTCATCCGACCAGAAAAAAATGCGACTGTTAATCATCTTGGTGGCAAGGAGGGGTTAATTATGGCGTGGGATGCCAGAGCAATAGGAAGTGTTGCCTTATTTGTTTTTACCGTGATCTGTTGGATATTTTCAAGTCAGATTGGACATATGTTAGGTGTGAAGCAATTTGATCGAATGATTGCCATATTTATTACAGCTCTCGCTCCAATCCTTGGATTAATCACATGGAAAGATCTAGAGAAAAAAATTGAATGGGGCATCCTTTTATTATTTGGTGGCGGACTTTGTTTATCCGTTATTTTGAGTGAAACCGGAACATCCAAGTGGATTGCAACACAAATGATTCAAACGATTTCAGGATCCCCGGATTGGGTTGTAATAATGGCCAGTATAACACTGATGATTTTTTTAACAGAATTAGCGTCCAACACAGGTTCTGCAGCCATATTGATTCCGGTGATGATAGCCCTTTCTGATCAATTTAATCCTGCCATTACTTATTCATTGGTATTCGGTGTTGGTGTAGCTGCCACTTGTGCCTTTATGCTGCCTGTTGCTACACCGCCAAACGCACTAGCTTATGGTACGGGGATTATCACTCAGCGACAAATGCTAAAGGCAGGACTTATATTGAATATTTTTGGAATCATTGTTGTTTTCACTTCTGTAAGTCTATTTGCCTAAATGAAATTGCAACCATACTTTAAACTATTATTCACAGTTAATATGTTTTTATTGGCTGTTTTTATCGGGTGCGATGAACCAAAGGATGACCCCGATGAAATCAAGCCACCGATTATTGATACAACAAAGACAGATACCTTTCCAGCTTTAGGTAATGATGGTCCTTATCTTGCGGATTCTATTTATTATGGTCGAGAGGACTATGTGGAGTACCATGCAGGGAATATACCTATTATTCTGTCCGCACCCCACGGTGGTTGGATAATACCGGATGAAATTTCCGATCGAACGGGAGGCACGCTGGTAACGGATGTAAATACATACCAATTAACTAAAGTGGTCATGGATTCAATTACGGCTCGTTTTGGCGGAAAACCCCATGTAATTCTTTGTCGGATAAAACGTACGAAACTAGATGTTAATCGTGATAGTGTAGAAGCGGCCGAAGGGGATAAGTATGCCCTTAGAGCATGGCAGGAATATCATTATTATTTGGATGCGGCAAAAAAGACAATTTCAGATGAATTTGGCAGTGGTTTGGTTTTTGATATGCACGGTCACGGCGTAAATCCAGATGGATATTATGATTTACGGTCATGGCTTGGTTATTTGCTCAAGAGTTCAGAGTTGGATTATTCTGATGATAATTTAAATTCAAGTTATTATAAAAATAAAACCAGCATAAGGGCGTTAGCAGATTCTTCAACCTTTTCTTTTATTGATTTACTCAGGGGGAAAAGCAGTTTCGGATCCCTCATGGATAGCTTGGGTTATAAATGTGTGCCCAGCATCAATGATGTGAGTCCAAATGGTATGCGGTACTTTAGCGGTGGATATATTACCGATCGCCATGGTTCCTCTGGGGGTGGTACAATAAGTGCCATCCAATATGAGGCACCAAAGCCTAGCATTCGTGACAATGCGTATAATTGGTCAAAATTTGCCGGCGCAATGACAACGGCTGTAGGCAAATACTATAATCTTCACCTAAAACGAAATTTAAAATACTAATTATTCATTCTTTGAAATAATATTTTAGCAGCGCTTGGTGCCATGCCAAAATTAGAATGGCCTACATTTGGAACAGTTTGCAATGTCCAATTAAATTTCACACCTAATGAATCAGCCATTAAGTTGGCTCGATTGTAAAATGTATGACCCCTTTCAAACCGATGCTTTCCCTGGCGCATGGCTTCTTCTGTCTTTCTGAGAGAAGAAGCATTTGGATCTGTATCATTCTCTCCCAAAAGAATAACTAAATTTAGTCCAAATTTTCCTTTAATATTTTCTTCTATCATGGGTGAATCTTGGAACCCATATGGAAATACTTCGGTAAAATCTGTCATAGTGTACCATCCAGCATTGGCGGCAATAAATATTTTTGCATTGGTGGGATTTGTAAATAAGGCATAGCGGTGGACAAATTGAGATCCGGCTGAATGGCCATAAATTCCATATGTTTCGGAAGTAGTTACATTCTCAGATTTTAAATATTTAAATATAGGTTCGATGAGGGCAAAGGACCATTTCGCAGAATCTACGAGAACATTCCCATCGTACATACCACCTAAGTTATATCCTGAAGATCCCGGGAATCGATTCGCATCAATGTCAGGACATATAACCAAAAAATTGTATTCTCGTGCCGGGTCAACCCAATCGATACAATACCCCGAGGCATTTCGACTCGTACCATGCATTACAAATATTACTGTAATATCTTTTATTGTTGAATCAGGGAGATATGTATGGACTGTGATTGGTGTATCGGAAAGAGGTAAGTATTTATCAAATGTGAATTTTCCAACCCCTTGGGGAACTAGTCTTGTATTTGTATCAATTTCAGTTTCAGGTTCTCCTGGGTTTTTACTGCATGAGACGATTAATATCGTTAGAAAAAATAATTGATATTTATGGAAAGGAATTAATTGTAAAATATTTTTCATTTTGTTAAATTCTTGAGTGATAAGAAATATAATCATTGTATCTATCCCTAAAAAATTTAAAAATAAATAAATGAAACAGGTAATTGTTTATGAGTAATAATAAAAAAAGAATCGCCATTTTATGTCACGATGCCTTTAACTATATCTTGAATAAAACGGGTAATATGCTAATAAGATATCGCACGGATGAGGTTGTAGCTGTTATTGATAAAAGTAAAGTGGGCAAAACAGCTGAATTTGAATTGGGTTATGGTGGCAATATACCCGTTATGGAAAATTTTGAATCGTGTAACGGTATAAAACCGGATACACTTGTAATTGGGAATGCCTCACAAGGTGGATTTATCAGCGATGTTTACCGAAAAGAAGTGGTGGCCGCCATACAGTCTGGTTGTGATATTATAAGTGGGATGCACCAATTCCTTGGGGACGATGCTGAATTATCAGGATTGGCCCAACAATATGGCGTAACTCTTACAGATTTGAGGCGACCGCCAAGTCCACCTAACTTTTCAAAAGGGTCTTGGCGAACACGGCAAGTTCCCGTATTGCTTATTGTTGGTACGGACTGCGATACTGGCAAAATGACCACTGGCTGGGAGATAACACAGCGTTTAAAAAATCAAGGACGGAAAGTAGAATTCATCGGAACAGGGCAAACGGGTATTTTGCTCAGTGGTGCCGGCGTACCTATTGATGCTGTTACAGCAGATTTTATGGCGGGTGAGATTGAGCACGTCATTGATAAATGTGCGGATAATACTGAGCTGATTATAGTAGAGGGGCAAGGTTCTCTAACTAATCAATATTATGCTGGAGTAACACTTGGCTTACTCCATGGCGCTATGCCGGACTACATGATTATGACCCATGATCCCGGTCGTAAGGATGATGTGACCGATCTTCCTATCGCATCCATGAGTTTAGTAATGCAGCTTCATATTGATCTTATGAAAAACTTTAAAGAATCAAAATTTCTTGGTATTAATTTATTGACCTTCAAATTATCAGAAGAAGCAGCCAAAGCTGAAATTAGTAAAACAGAAAATGAATATGGGATTGCCACAACAGATTTAGTTCGATTTGGTGATTTACATTTTATAGATGCAATTGAGAAAGAATTGAATTGATGAAAAAAATATACTTTTCAACCATTTTGTTATTGTTCGGATGTACCCATCCTGCCACTACCTCTGAACTCGGGTACTCAGAATCAAGGCAAAAAATACGACAGTCTGAAAACGGTGTAGTTGTTACAGGTCATCCCTTGGCAACAAATGCCGGGGTTGAAATGTTGTCGAAAGGCGGGAATGCCGTTGATGCTGCAATAGCAGCAGCGTTTACGTTGGCGGTTGTGGAGCCCTCCATGAGTGGCATTGGCGGTAGAACTCAAATACTAATCTATTCTCCTGAAACTGGTTTTCATGGTATCGATGGTACTACAGCCGCACCTAGCGATTACGATTATGAGAATGCGCCCAAAAAACGTTATGGGTACCCCAGCATTGGCATCCCGGGCGTTGTAAAAGGATTAACCAAAGCATTATCTGAATATGGATCACTTTCACGGGTTGCAGTGATGAATCCGGCCATAGAAATTGCGGACAAAGGTCATGCCTTAATCAAAGGTGAATCTATTCGCCAAGGGAAGGTAAATAAAGAATTAAATGAATTTGAAGGGTCACGCCAGCATTTTTTAAACAAGGATGGTTCTCCAATGGTGCCAGGTGAATGGTTTGAGCAAAAGGACTTAGCTAAAGTTCTTCGTGCAATCGCTTTTGACGGTCCTGATGTATTTTATAGTGGTTGGATTGCTGAAAAAATTGTTGCGGACAATCAGTCCAACGGTGGTGTTTTGAGTATGAAAGCATTGGCGGAATACGAAGCAGAGGATTCTCACATCGTTAAAGGGTCTTACCGTGGCCATGACCTCACAGCGCTCTGGATGCCATCTTTCGGTGCGATTACAATTGAGGCGCTACAAGTACTTGAATCTCTTTCTGACAATTTATCCAACGATCAAGTATGGGGGGAGAATGTGTACCATGCAATTGAGGCGGCTTATTTAGACCGTAGAGAACAGAAATCGTTATCTGACGCAGATCGGCTCACCTCTAAAGATTGGGCTCAAAAGCGGGCGGCAGAAGTCCATAATGAACAAGCATTTGTAGATTGGAACAGGCTCCCTGAATCATACACGGCTCCCATGGGCCACACAACCCATTTGACGGTGGTGGATAAAAACGGTATGATTGTTTCTTTAACCCAAACGGTTGGAACAATTATGGGCTCTAAAGTGGCAACCCCGGGACTTGGCTTTATCTACGCACAAACATTGGGTGGCTATTTAGGCGAAGTGAAGGGAGGCGATAGAGCCCCATCTCATATTTCGCCAATTATTGTTTCGAAAGAGGGAAAGCCAGTTTTGGCACTAGGTGCCGCTGGTGGTACAAGAATTCCATCGTCTATCGTTGCGGTAATTAGTCGCGTTATTGACCAAGACTATTCATTGGAAAAAGCAATGGCACTTCCAAGAGTTCAGCCAACTAAAAATGGTTTAGATATAGAATTTACAAAGCATGCTGGATGGTCAGAATCTGACAGCAGTTATTTTGCCGGTTTTGGACATGAAGTAACGGTACAACGTCAGATAGGTAAGTTTGGAAGGGTACATGCGGTAATAAAAAATAAAAATGGAAATGGGTGGATTGGGGTTGCAGATCCCGATTGGGAAGGGAGTGCCGGTTCGCCTAGATAATTATGAATTTATCCTTTACCACATTCCGTATTAATTGTACCCATCCGTTTGGAATATCCCGTAGTTCACATGACTATTATGATATTGTATATGTTTATCTCGAAGGAGATGGTATTGTCGGTCGGGGAGAGGCTGCCCCCTCCGGTCGCTATAATGAACTGACATCAGATATTTTAACAGTTTTGGAATTGGGTATTCAAGTACCGAATGCAATGGACGATCCGATGGTGTTCTCGATGGCAGTTTTGAGTCAAGCTAATGGAATCCACGCATTGGAGGTGGCATTGTCTATGGCTATCCTGGATTGGTGGTGCCAAAAAGAAGGTATGCCATTATATAAATATTTAGGTGCCGACCCTACAAAAACACCCAAAACGTCATTTACTATTTCTATTGGAGATATGGGCATTATTCCAGAAAAAGTTGCAGAAGCAATTCCCTATCATATACTAAAAATAAAATTGGGTATGGGCGAGAAGAAGGATAAGGCAATAATGAATGCAATTCGAGTAGAAACGGATACCTTGATCCGTGTTGATGCCAACGAAGGTTGGGATCTGGAGACGGGGATTGAAATGTGCCGATGGTTGGCGGATCGGAATGTGGAATTTGTGGAGCAGCCATTTAAATCAACAAATTTAAAAGATACGGCTGAGCTTCGAAAAAAATCACCCTTACCTTTGATTGCCGATGAGAATAGTCTGAATTCAAGCGATATTCCTGGGATTGAAGGTGTATTTGACGGCATTAATATAAAATTGATGAAATGTGGTAGCTTTTTTGAAGGACTTAAAATGGTAAAAATGGCTCGTGAAAGGGATATGCAGATTATGCTCGGATGCATGATCGAATCTTCCGTGGGTATCACCGCCGCCGCACATTTATCTCCCCTGGTGGACTATGCCGATTTGGATGGAAACTTGCTCATTAATAATGATCCATATCGCGGCGTTTTGGTAGAAAATGGAAAGTTGGTTTTACCCAAAGGAAATGGGTTGGGGGTTTCATTGAATTCTAATGCATCAGATTTAATTTAATAGTAGAGACGCATAGCCACGCATCTTTACATTTTACTGTGAAAATACTCGGCATAGAGCATATCGGGATTGCTGTAAACAGCATAGACAAGGATGCGCCTTTTTGGAAGCATGTACTCAATATACCCCATAGGCGTACAGAAGTTGTGTCAGACCAAGGTGTCACTACGGATATCTATGATACGGGTCAGGGGAAAGTTGAACTATTAGAAGCCCTTGGTGCCGATACACCCATCGGCAAGTATTTAGAAAAAAGAGGCCCTGGTGTGCATCATGTATGCTTTGAAGTAGATAATATAACTAAAGCAATACAAGAACTTAAAGAGTCAAAAATTCAAGTGTTATCTAATAGTCCAACCACAGGTGCCGAAGGATATAAAGTGGTGTTTATTCATCCCAAAAGCACGGGCGGTGTTTTGGTGGAATTGGCGGAAAAACCAAAATAAATGATGTGCGATGATGCGCGTTAGCGAATCATTTCAATCCTTCTAAAATTATTCTTCTAGTTTTTCCACTGTTTCCTGGATGAATTTCCAAGACTCTTTTAAATGATTCAACGTGGTGGTGGCTTGTCCCACCGAAAAGCGAATTACGAACTTATCATTCAATTTCGTATGAGTTAAGTACAACCGACCGCTTTCATTCAAAATATGTAATAATCTTTCGTTGAATGCATCTCCCTTATTGTGACGGAAACAAATCAAATTCAACGGTGCCGGTGCCATTAGTTCAAACTGATTATCTGCTTCGATCCATGATTTCAATTTTTGCGTATTTTCCACATGTCCTCTAATAAATGTCTGCAATCCTTGCACACCATAATAATTAATTACATGCCACAATTTCAGTGCACGAAACCGTCGACCGAGAGGAATTCCCCAATCACGATAGTTAATTACCATCTCGGAATCAGTATCTTTGTTCTTCAAGTACTCCGGTAAAATGGATAAAGAATCAATTAATACTTTTCTATTGGCTACATAAAAAACACTGCAGTCAAAACTGGTGAGCATCCATTTGTGGGGATTAAATGTATAACTGTCTGCATATTCCAATCCGTCGTGTATAAAACGAAATTCAGGACATAAAGCGGCTGGTCCGGCTAAGGCAGCATCTACGTGGAGCCATATGTTGAATTCTATACAAATTTTTCCGATATCTTCAATGGGATCCAATGCGGTGCTGGATGTGGTCCCGACAGTTGCACATACAAATGCGGGGATGAACCCATTGGAAATATCGATTTCAATGGATTTTCTCAAGTGTTTTGGATTCATGGCAAAAGAGTCATCCACCTTTATCAGGCGAAGGCTGTCTTTACCAATTCCTGCTATTTTTACGGCCTTTTCTATGGATGAGTGTGCCTGAGAAGAGGTGTAGGCTGTTAATCGCTGATTACCACCGTTTTTATTTGTTTGTCCATTGGATGCCTTTTCTCGCGCCGCAATTAATGCCACGAGGCTGGAGCTGGATGCCGTATCCTGCAAAACACCTCCTCCGGTAGAATTGGATTTAAATTTATTCGGTAAGTCCATCATATCCACAAGCCAATCTAATACATGGGTTTCTACTTCGGTGCAAGAAGGGCTGGTGGTCCAATTCATGCCATTAATGCCCAAACCTGTAGAAATAAGATCCCCAAGAATGGCGGGACCACTGGTGGCACAAGGGAAGAATCCATGAAAATTGGGCGATTGCCAATGGGTGATCCCCGGCATAAAATGATTCATGTCCGCAAGAATTTCATCGTATGGCCGTCCTTTTTGCGGTGCGAAGTCCGAGAGTGTTGAACGAATATCTCCAGGTTGTGCCTGTGAGAGCACAGGATAGTCTTCAATATTGTCATAATAATCGGCAATCCAGTCAATAACTGCATGGCCTTGTTTTCGAAATTCATCTGTTGTCATGTGAAGATTTGAATGTTTATTCATTTTATTCCTTAAAGAATATGTTTTTATTTCAGTTCGAATTTAGATTTGACCATGGTAAATCTGAAAGATATTGTAGCGGCACACGATCGAATCCGTCCATTTATTCATCACACGCCGGTTTTGACCAATAAAAGTCTGGATAAACTTACTGGTGCGAACCTCTTTTTTAAGTGTGAAAATTTTCAAAAAGCCGGTTCCTTTAAGATTCGTGGTGCCACAAATACAGTGGAATTGTTATCACAAGATGAATTGGGTCAAGGGGTAGCTACCACTTCTTCGGGGAATCATGGTGCGGCACTTTCTATGGCAGTGA
The DNA here is from genome assembly GCA_018647265.1 of Candidatus Neomarinimicrobiota bacterium. Taxonomy (NCBI): domain Bacteria; kingdom Pseudomonadati; phylum Fidelibacterota; species Fidelibacterota bacterium. Next base: position 9,051 of record JABGTK010000167.1, read on the forward strand.
CGCGAAGAGGCGGAAAAACCAAAGTGGTCATGCCCAAAAATACACCCAAGATCAAAGTAAACAATGTAGAAAGAAACGGGGGAGAAGTGGTGTGGTGTGATCCAGATCAACCATCCCGTGAAAAGGTTTTAGCCGATCTTGTAGATAAAACGGGTGCAACCGTTGTGCACCCTTATAATGATGAACGGATTGTGGCAGGACAGGGGACGTGCGCTAAAGAATTGTTGGAAGACTATCCGGACTTGGATATGATTGTTTCTCCTGTTAGTGGGGGCGGATTATTAAGCGGTACATTGTTATCGGCAAAAGGGATTAAACCGGGAATTAAAGTATTTGGTGCTGAACCTTCTGAAGCAGATGATGCTTACCGTTCTCTCCAAAAGGGGGATATTGTAGATAATGAAACCATTAATACAATCTGCGATGGACTGAGAGCACAGATTGGCACAATTACTTTTCCCATTATCCAAAAACATGTGGATGGTATCATTACGGTAAATGAAGCGGAGATTGTTGAAGCGATGAAAATGATTTGGGAGCGAATGAAAATTATTGTTGAACCATCCAGCGCAATTACGTTGGGTGCCCTTTTGAAATCTAAGAAGATTTTCAAAGGAAAAAGAGTGGGGATAATCATCTCCGGAGGGAATGTGGATTTGGAGCATTTGCCATGGTGAAACGAACTATTGTCTTTATTTTATTTGTGGGAAATGTCTTTGCCCAGCAATCGGATCTCAATTTTATTTTCGACCAAAAAGCGAATGCCCAATCAGCCATTGAATTGACACGAATAGACACAACTGATATTGGCGCCGTAATCTACGCTTATCAATCCCAGATCGAATATGCTCTCACGTGGCGATCCATCGCCATTAATACTTATGAATCATTTAGCAATAAAAAGGTTCTTCAGGCGGCGGATTTGAATTATCTAAACTATGCCATTGAGCAGTATAAAAATATGCGTTCTATCCTGTTTGAAGGAATCGCCCGTTATGCGCCACTTACCAACGAAACAGTTTCATTAAAGTTATATGATAAGAAACCGTCCCAATTTTATCATAAGAAAAAGATTCGCGCTTTATGGGGCGGTCCACCCCAGGAGATAATGTTGGTGAACCCCAATGATGAGGCAGGCCAATCGGTGATTAAGCAATTGAAATTGGGATTAGTTTTCGGCTTGTTGCTTTATGACAATTATCTGGTAGCTATGGCTCCTTTTGAGAAAAATGAAAAATTGCGATTTATTCTAAATGAAACCGGCATTCAGTCAGAAAACCGCGGCTATTTAACAGAGGTTTCAGAAAGTTATACCGATACCAAAAAAATGGGGCGAATGATCCGAGCGGTTAAATTTATTTACCAAGAATCCAAATGGGAATTGCGAAATCCCAATGCTCCTTTCGTGAAAGATGATCCTGATAATTATTATCTGAATCAACTCATTTTGGGTAGCCTTTCATTTCGAGAAATGATCCAAATGGAAGAAAACGATTTGGGGCCGAAATTCAAATTTAACCGCATGAATGTGATTAATAATAAACTGTCAGATAGGATTCGCAAGATCAGCAATAATGCCGCTGAACAAGTGAGCAAAATGTTCGGAAATACTGCGGGGATGATTGTAACGCGCAACGGTATCATGGCTGAACTTCCCAAAAATGAAGAAAGGAAAATCACTCTTCAAATGGCGCCCATGGATATCCTTCTAGAAAAAGCACCATTTCGTCTGACGGACTATTTTATTCCAGGATATTGGTGTCACGTGGGAATTTGGACGGGTAGTGAGGCAGAATTAAAAGCGCTGGATGTCTGGGATGACCTACCCAAATTACACAACGATGCGGTTGAGAAGTATGGATATTCCGGTTCTGATTTTCAAACAGCCATTCGTACTGGGCATCAGATCATAGAAGCGTTAAGGCCAGGCGTTCAGATCAATACGTTCCAACATTTTTTGAATATCGATGATTTAGGGGTGATTCGATTTAAAGGACAATCGGATGAGCAGAAAAAAGCATATTTATTAAACGCTTTTCGACAGATTGGTAAAAATTACGATTTCAGTTTTGATGTAGAATCCACCGAAGAAATCGTTTGTTCTGAATTGGTTTATGTGGCTTTCGATGATTTGGTGTGGGATACGAGTAAATCATTGGGGCGGTATACCATCTCTCCGGATCAAGTGGCACGGAAATTAGCTGACGAGAGTTTTGAACCAGTTTTGTTATTTTTGAATGGGAGATCGGTAGATGGTGATTTGAGAAAAAAGTTTAATTCATTGTTAGAGTAGAGACATCCCAACTTGGTGGGGTGTCTCTACAATAAAAACTATATCTGAACAAAATATAAAAAGTTATACATTTAGTAGAATGAAATACTAATTAATCATAACCATTTTATGCGCTATCAATATATCATGGGGGCAATTTGGTGGATTAAAGGAAATTGATCCATTTGCAATTTATAAAATGACTAATGGTAAAATCATTCCACCCGAGGAAGCGATTCGATTAACTGTTGTAGAAAGTTATAGTGCGATTACAAGTATGGATGATGATGGTTCAAACAAGACCGTTTTGATTTATAAATCCTATAATGATCTAAAAGGATATTTCTCTGATGACGTGATTTCCCAAATGAAAAAA
>JABGTK010000168.1 GCA_018647265.1 Candidatus Neomarinimicrobiota bacterium
ACATTATCGCCAACGGTGTATCCCGTAGGGTCAAAATAAATATCAATGAGGCGTTCCTTACCATAATACCAACGTCCTTCTTCTGTCTGTCCCGGCCGTTGGAACCCCCGCGCCACAGCACCCATACTTTTGAAATCTATCCGTTCAATTTTTTCTTTCGGTATGTCAACCTCGCCGAATTGTGCTTTCACTTTAATGCCTTCATCGCTCTCGGATAAAATGACACCTTTCAGCTTATCACCCGATTTAAGATAAATAATGGCTTCTTCTTGCTTTATATCTTTTTTATTGATGGTGACGGAACCAAAGGATGTTTCTACTGTAAATGTAGAATCTGTTTCAGCTGTAAGTGTGCCTGAAACTTTATCCCCCGATTTGAGAAAAAATGTTTTTCCCTGGGCAAATAATCCCCCAATAAGCAAAATTGTAATAATAAATATTGATCGTATCTTCATAGGTTCTCCTTTGTGAATTGATTTAATATCCTTTAATAGATTATCATTTAATTCATAATACTTGTATAATATTACTGTATTTGTTAATTTAATTCAAGTATTATTTAGAATTATGAAATCAGTACAAGAAATAATCTCCCAAGTAATGACCGATAAAGGGTTTCGCCACAAGTATGAAGTGGCGGAATATTTTGGTGTTACACCCCAAGCATTGAGTACATGGTTTACTAATGGGCAAATCCCCTCTAAGCATATTCTTAAAGTTCAGACTGAAATCCAAAGTCTTGATCTTCCCCCTGCTATCGACCCCACAATGGAAGATAAAAAGACTGTAATCAATTATTTGATTAATGAAAATATTCGCTTAAAAAATGAGATTGCTCAACTGAAGGGTACAATTCAAAATATTCAGTCCAATAAAAATAAGGATGATTTAATAGAAAGAATCAACGCCCGCTCCTTGTTTATCGCCGGGCGATTATCCGACGGTATCATTACAAATGTAAGTGGCGACTGGAATCGTGCCATGGGCTACGACGAAAAGAATTTGGTGGGCCATCGATATGATGAAGATTTTATCCATCCTGATGAATTTGAACGTACCCAACGTCACCGTGAAATTTTACAGAAATCAACGGGAATTAAAGAAACTCGATTTAGTACTATCCAGCGTTGGAAAAACGGTCAAACAGGGGAATACATTATGTTGAGTATGATCTGGTATGTGGATGTGGAAAATGATTTAGTGGAAATTATTGCCAAACCAATTGATAGCGATTTTGGTGAAATCGGTGTTATGAATTAAATTCAGGGTACTCCTCATGTCCCGAAGACTATATCCATTAATCATTATCTTCCTTTTTGTTGCTTCCTGCGAAGATAAAAGAGAAATAGAAATTATCCTCACAGGATCGATATTGGTAGAAGGAAACATATCTTCTGATTTAACTTTCTTAAAAGTAAGTTCCGTTTTGGGTAAAGATTATATTCAAGCGAGCAATCAGGAAATCTTGAAATTCTTGCCGGACTTTCCCATTTGTAACTTTTTTATTTCCACCACCATTTCTGGTAATACCTATGCTTTTATTGTTTACCAAGAAGATGAAAACAGCGCAATAACGTATATCATGAAAGACCCTCAATATATTTACCAAAAAAGTTTGAAAGTTTTCCAAATTGAAAAGACGATTCTGTATAAAGAGATTAATTGGAAAACCCACGAAGTGGATCCATCTAATTCTATAACAATTTATGGTTCCTTAAAAGTAAACCAACTATAAATAAATTTGACAAACATTTGATAGAAATCACATCTAATTCTTTAAAAGGAACATTCCGTTCTTTAAAATGATTTAAGGACAAAAAGGAGAATCATCATGAAAAAACAAATTATAATCTTAATGAGTGCATTGTTCTTGGCAGGCTGTTCAAATCCTCCCCAAGAAAGCAATAAACTTACACTTGGATTGGTTCAATCCAGCGTTGTGAAAGGGGCCAACCAGACAGAAATCACTAAAGTATTGGGTGCCCCCAATATTATTTCAAAAGACAAAAACGGAAGGGAAACGTGGACTTACGATCGCATTTCGCGAGAGAATGAAGCCAAATCAATGACATTTTTTGGCATTATAAATCCCATCAGTTGGTTTACTGGTGCAGGAACGGGAAGCAAATCATCCGCAAGCACATCTTCTAAGTCACTCACAGTTGTTATCACATTTGACGATAATAAAAGTGTGGTGGATTATGCCTACCAAAGTCTCTCCTTTTAAATGTTAAGAAGCATAATTCATCCTAAGACCTATTCGGGTCGATTCTTTTACATGTCACTTATTGCTTATTTGGTCATGGGTATTTCGGGATGTACCCAAATGCCCCGAACCGATAAACCAACTACATCTATTGCCAGAGCCATGGAAACGCGGGCATTTCCCGGTGATTTAAAAATGGTATTGAAAGCAGCCATTAATTCCCTGCAGGACATGGATTATACCATTGCTGTTTTGAATTCAGATATTGGTTTAATTACAGCTAGCCGAACTACGGAACATGCAACGGCGGGGTTGGCCAATGAAAAACCAGAGGGTGAACTCAGTGCTGGCCAAAAAGCATGTCTCGCCATTGGCGCAGTGGCTGTCATTGTCATTATTGCCGATATGATTTTTGGTGATAGTGGCGGCGATGATGATTCAAGACCGCTTTTTGGAAATAATCATGGAAATGATAATGGCCCGGATGGACCCAAAATTTATCGATACAAAGTGACCATCAATTTGACCGAATTATCCGAAGGAGAAACCAATGTCCGCGTGAGTGCCAGTGGTGAAGTAGAACAAGATGGAAAAATTTTGGCAACTGGTGGTGTTCATGAATTAGAATTTTTTCAGAAGTTTTTTGCAGGCATGAATCAAGGATTGTTTTTAGACCAAAATGTACCCATAAATAATTAATGTAGAGACGTCCCGACTTATCGAGACAATGCGTCTCTACATATCGAATCAAAATACTATTTTTTTTTAAAAAAAATTCTATATTGCACTGTATCATCGGGGGATAAACAAACAAAAAGGAGAATGTGATGTTTAACATCATCAAAAAACCCGCACGTTCAATGGCAATTGTATTTAGTATCGGCGCATTGATATTTCAATCCTGCGCGGCCCCTTCCCCAACCGTATCAACCCCAAAGGAGAAACCAGCCATGGCAGTAAGAACAATCCAAGTAGTTAACTTCAACTTAGAAGGGATTACCCACGATGATTTCATGGGCGTAGCCAATGAAGTGGCGCCGAATTTTGCACCCTTGCGTGGACTTGTTTCTAAAGTGTGGCTCTC
>JABGTK010000169.1 GCA_018647265.1 Candidatus Neomarinimicrobiota bacterium
CGGCTGACTGCTACCGGAAATTGTATTATTGCCACGTATTCTAATGGAAGAGCCAGAGCCTGGGTCGCCACTTACAGCATTAACAATCACATTTGATGCCTTAGATGATAAAGAATTCATTATCAAAGCCTCACCTGAACGCGTCATATCAGCCGGCGTTACAGAAACACTTGAAGAACCTTGTTGATCTCGGTTTACCTCAAAGCCTAATGCTGTAACACTAATGCCTTTTAAAGCAATGGCATCAATCGCCAAAGAAAAGTTTTGCGTTGCACTACCACTAGTAGGCACAGAAACACTTGTAGATTGTTTTGTATGCCCAATGTAAGAAGCTGTTAAAGTAACGGATTGTCCACCGACAGTACCGGATGGTACTTCGATGCGATAATCTCCATCTGATCCAGCCGCGGCGCCGAGGGCAGTTCCATCGACAACAACATTTGCACCAGCCAAGGCGTTACCATTGACATCAGTCACGGTACCTTGGATTGTTGACTGTGCACTTACTATTCCCAATCCTACGGTGAATAAAAGTGACATTTTTAAATATCTTTTCATAAGATATGCTCTCCCTATTTGTATTAATTCTAAATTGAATTCTTGTGAAAAAAGATGCGATAATCCTGTCGATACTAAGGATTAAATACGTCTTCTCCTAGTCCAGTATAACATTATTAACCAATTATATGCAATATGTTTATTATACATTTTGTAAATAAATTTATTATCTGTTTATTGCGATTCCTTTAACTCCTTGATATATTTATAAACAGTTGGACGCGTCAGAGACAATGTATCACTGATAATTGCTACGGCACCCCGTTTATTCAAATGTCCACCATTAATTAAAAACTCTATAATACCATGTTTATCTTTTCTTGAAAATATTTTATTTGTAAGCCCATTAGTTACACGGTAATGGTTAATAGCAATCTGGATATCTTCTTTTGTATTGCCGTAAAAAAATGCCTCTTTTTTCTGTGTTACAGGATTCTCTTCAGTTCCTGTGAAGAATGATAGCACGTCGGAAAATTGGGTAAAGACTGAAATGTCGTAATTCAACCCAAGTGAACCGATAATTTGTTTTTCTGAATTTCGTATGGTTAAAGATGAAGATTTTAACGGTTTGCCATCGGGACTTTCATTCTTATAATTTACAACCTGATCTGGCACTTCGCCTTTTGCCTTTTTATAGCCAAAATCTGAGGTGCCCTCACCTACTTTTCTACCGGTCACGTGATTATTAAAGATGGCAATAATTGAATGTTCCGGATAACGAAGATCATGCACAATAACCTCTAAATGTGGCTTAAACATATCCGAAAGCACTTCACCCATTTTAATATAGTGGGATAATATTTCGCTATCGGTGAGTTTTTCTTTTTTAGACATTTTATTATTTGGAACTATGAATTAAACACGCTCCAAAGGTAATTCCGATTCGTTCAGTTTTTCTATCTTTATATTGAATAAGCCATAAATAATGGCCACAACAGGATTAATTAAATTAAAAAAGCAAAAAGGCAAATAGGCAAACGTGGCCACCCCAAGAGAAGCAGACATATATGCCCCACAAGTATTCCAAGGAACCAATGGAGAGGTGATTGTTCCTGCATCTTCTAAAGTTCGAGATAAATTTTTCGGCGCCAAATTCCTTCGAGCGAATTCAGCACGAAACATCCGACCAGGGAGAACGATAGCAATATATTGATCGGCAGTAATAATGTTTATACCAATACAAGTTGCAATGGTTGTTACAATCAAAGATCCAGTAGAATTCACAAAAGACAATAATGACTCTACCACTTTATTTAACAATCCAGTCGTTTCCAACACAGCACCATATGTAAGTGCACATATCACCAGCCAGATAGTATTTAGCATGCTAATCATACCACCGCGGGTTAAAAGTTCATCTACTACGGTTACACCGCTTTCCAGGGCAAACCCTGAATGGAGGGCCGTCCAAACACCCGAGAGCATAGTCAAACCTGAAGAAAGGTCTGGGCGATTTGCGTAATTTGCCACCACCTGTGGCTGCAGAATAACGGCAAAGATTCCACCCAATAAAGCGCCAATCATTACGGTTGGGAAAGCAGGCATCTTTTTAAAAGCTAAAATAAATACCGTCAACAATGGAATAAAAGAAAGTAGGCTAATATTGAATGTTTTCTCAATCGTATCTTGAATAAGAGAGAGTCCGCCTACATCTTCAGTTATTGATCCCTGAAAACCCATTATTAAAAAGAGAATCAGCGCTATAACTAGACTTGGGCCTGTGGTCCAAATCATGTGTCGAATATGGGTAAATAAATCAGTTCCCGCCACGGAGGGGGCTAAATTTGTGGTATCGGATAATGGCGACATTTTATCACCGAAATATGCGCCAGAAATAACTGCTCCTGCGGTAACTGCGGGAGATAAACCCAATCCTGCAGCAATCCCCATCAAAGCGACACCAAGGGTTCCTGCTACTGTCCATGAGCTACCAATACTCAGCGCTGATACTGCGCATATCAAACAGGCTGCGAAATAGAAGATAGATGGCGATAGAATATTCAACCCATAATAAATCATCGTCGGTACAGTTCCAGACATAATCCAAGTTCCTATTAATGCACCCACCGCAAGCAAAATTAATATCGCGCCCATTCCTAAGGAAATCCCCTGGATAATCCCCTTCTCAATTTCCTTCCATTTGTAACCATTTTTTATACCAATAATTGCTGCAAGGCAGGCTGCCAAGATTAACGCAATTTGGTTACCGCCGTATGAAGAGTCTGAACCATAGATATATACTGACAATGCTAGCATAACTATTAAAAAAAGAATGGGAATTAAAGCATCAATCATTGAAGGGGTTTTAGTCTTGGTGCTCATTTAGTTATTCCTAAAATTTGGTTTTC
>JABGTK010000170.1 GCA_018647265.1 Candidatus Neomarinimicrobiota bacterium
AGTTTCAGGGTATCTGCCGTAAGAACGGACACGCTTCACATTTTCACCCAATGCGAATTTGATACCTTGAGGTGCATGTTTCAGAATTAAATCGTTAGAGAAACTGCCCCAACGGAGTTTCATTACTACATTTTGACCGCCAATTGGATTGGCAGAACCATGGAGCAGATTGATGGTAGTCAACCCACCGGCGAGGGCGCGATACATGGCCACATCATTGGGATCTATCACATCTCGCATACGTACTTCTGCCGTAACATTTTGGAAGCCTTCATTGATGGATTCGCCTGCCATATGGCTATGGGCATCAATGAGTCCCGGGGTGACGTGTTTTCCAGTACCATCTATTACCAAAGCATTACCACGGGGGAGAGAAATATTCCGGGCAATCTTTTTTACTTTTCCATCTTGAAAGAGAATATCCCATTCTTTCAAAACACCTTTTGGTCCCGATGTCCAGATTGTGGCATCATTGATTAAAATGGTTCTCGGATTGGGTACATCGCGATCAAGGCCATAAGCTCCTTCAGGAAAGACCAATGAAAGATTACTGGCTTTTTCTTTTTTAGATTTTTTCTTTTTCTTATCGTTGGTGTTATCAAAGAATGCTGTCCATTTGTCTGTTGATCCATCGGCATAGACAACACCACCAGATGCTTTGCCATCTGTTATGGATCCTTTAAAACGAGTTACGCCTTTTTGAAGTATTGTATCGCCATCAACGGAGAATGAAATTCTGTCTTGATCCAATTTATAATTGGCCAGTTTCATTTTTTTCTCGTCAACATTGAGTGAACCACCATCGGCTTTAATTGATAATGTCCATGTATTGTTACTTTCTGACAAAGTCCATTCACCGGCCGCATCCACCAAGGGGTCGGGGGCCACTTCATATTCATTGCCATCAATCCAAACGGATTGCACTTTGGATTTTTCATCAAAATAATTGCCATCAGTTACCACAAGGTTACCTATGAATCCGGGGGCTATTTTTCCCAATCGTTTGGTTTGACCAAACTCTTTAGCGGGATTGGTAGTGAGTGCTGCGAGTGCTGCCGTTTCATCTAATCCGCGGTTGACGGCTCGGGATAAGTTTTTCCGAAATTCCTTTTTATTCTTTAATTCTGCGGAGGTCAGGGCGAATTGAAATCCAGCATCAGCAAGTTTGGCTGCATTATCAGGCGCCATGTCCCAATGTTTTAGTTGTTCTGTGGAATATTGCAGTGCATTCTGTGGATCTGCCACTTCTGGTTTGGCCGGGAAATTCAAGGGAACAATCATGAAAGATGCGGGCATTTTTTCAATCCGACGATATTCATAACCATTGCCCATAATCCAAAGGTTCAATTCAAATTCATCAGCAATATTGGAGGAACGGTCGATATACAATTCATTCCCAGTTCGAAATACAAATGGTTGTTTGTTCATTTTTGCAATTGACAATTCAGCTAAAGAACGGTCTGCCTGAATCGGTTCATTTCCATCGGGATATTTGGTAAGAATTCTCTGGCTTTTGTTATACCAATCTGCATCTAAAAAGCCTTGTCTAATGAAAGCAATGGCACCCAGTAGAGAAGTAGGGTATTCTTTGGCGCCCCACCCACCAGCGGCGTATTCAATCACTTGGGCCACATTATTTGAAAGCACTTTGGGTGTATTGCCCAATTGAACCAATCCGGAACTGCCCTGGAAAATGCCGCCTTTTGGCGCAACATGGGCGGTGGTGAATCCCAATCCACGCAATTCTTTGAGTGCTTTTTCCTTGGGATGAAACAAGTCAGCTCCTTTTAGATAAGCGCGCATATTTGAATTCCAATTGGCTTGGAGGGATGTGTCCTTTTTTACCGTTTCAACATTCAGCCAACTTTCGATAAAACCGGCATAAATGTGTTTCCCATCCATATCAAGAATGGTGGCCTGTTTCGGAATTTTTACATTTGAACCAACAGATGTAATAATTCCGTCCCGTAAGATGACAGTTCCATTTTCAATGGTTTTGCCCGGTGATTTGTGAATCGTGGCATTTGTCAGGGCCCAAGCTCGTGGTGGATTTCTATGAAGTTCCTTAGCCGGCCCAACCTGTGCAGACAGCACAGAAAAAGCACATAGTAAAAGAATTATTTTAGTTTTCATAATGCTCCTCAAAAATTGGGTCCGCGTAGATGCGTCGCCGTTATTCTTTTCGTTAAGTAATTATAGGCATCATCCACCGTATCACAAATTTGGAACAAGTCCAGATCGGATCGAGAGATGACACCTTTATCTGCGAGAAATTCCCAGTTCACCACATTATTCCAAAAGTGACTATCAAATAGAACAATAGGAATCTGCTTCCGTAGTTTTTGGGTTTGAATGAGGGTGAGTACCTCCATCACTTCATCCAAAGTACCAAACCCACCGGGCCAAACCACCATGGCTTTAGCCAAGTAAAGGAACCAAAACTTACGCATAAAAAAGTAATGAAAGTTGATTTCCAAATCATCAGAAATCCATTCATTCCCCGATGTCTCAAAGGGTAGGGAGATGGATAATCCAACTGCCAGTCCGTTGGCTTCAGTGGCGCCACGATTGGCTGCTTCCATTATTCCCGGCCCACCGCCGGATGTGACGATAAAGCGTTTTTTCTTATGCTTGAGTCCTTTGCTCCATTTCGTCATTTTATATGATAATTCTCGGGCCGATTCATAATATCGGCTCATTTCCAGATTCGTTTCTAAAACGGTTCGTTCATCCTTGGATAGATTTTTTGGTGCTTCGGCCAATGCAGCTTTTGCGTCTTCTGCTGATTTCAATCTTGCTGAACCGAAGAATACAATAGTATCCTGGATTTTGTTTCGTTTGAATCGTTGGAGAGGGCCATAGTACTCAGACAATAGTCGGACAGATCGTCCTTCTGGACTGCCTAAAAATTCCTTGTTATAATAAAAACGGTCTTTATTCTCTTTATTCATCTTTCACACTCCTAGTGTTTATGCTTTATTCTTTTTATTAGTGGGGAAGTTAGGGTAGAGAGATATCAAATGTATGTTAGAATAATATTTTCAAATCTTAATTAGAATTTTTCATTTGTTTATAAATCATAATAGTTGTACTATTAGTACATGCAGTACAGAGGAAAATTTTATTTATGGAATTAATCATAAACACCAGCGAATCGGTTCCGATTTTTTCACAACTGATTGAACAAATTAAAAATGCCGTAGCAAAAGGGGACATCAACCTTGGTGATGCATTGCCCTCTGTTCGTCAATTGGCAAACGATTTAGACCTGAACCATAATACCGTTGCGAAAGCATACAAACATTTAATTAGGGACTCCATAATTGAGTCCAAAGGATATCGCGGTACTTTTATTCATAAGGATGCAAAAGCAAATTGTAATTTTGATCTTAATGAAGTAGTCACGACAAAATTAACCGATACAATAAAAACATTGCGGGACACAGGTGCAACAGATTCAGAAATCCGAATTGCATTCGCCAATGTTTTGAAAAACCAGAATAATCCAGGAGCCTAAAATGGAAACCAAGTTTCTTTTTGCCATAGTTTTTTTAAATCAATTATTTTTGATGTCATTTTATTTCCCAAAAAAAATTGCCAATCGAATTCAACATGTGTACAGCACATATCCGCCGTCAAAATTCCCAAAACTTTATCCCATGCCCATTGAATATTATCAGGATAAACAACGAAACTTCAGAATAATAAATTGGTTCATTTTAATAGCCGGTTTGTTTTTATTGAGTTATATGTTTATTTATTTTCCCCAAGATTCACATCGTGAAAGATGGGATCAAGCATTGATTGGTCTCTTTTTTATGGTCCAATTTTCCCCGGTAATTCTTTTAGAAATCGCATCTTTTAACCTTTACAAACTGATGCGAAAATTAGACGAACGTACTGCAAAAAAAGCAGAGTTTCAGCCTCGACGATTATTTGATTTTATTTCACCTTTACTAATGGGAACTACAGTTTTAGTCTATGCAGCCTTCGTTGGTTTCATCTTCTATTTTCAACGATATGATTATCCTTGGTTTGGTGGAATAATGAATATAGTTATTATTTCGGGCACAAACCTCTTATTCATCGGAATGGCAGTTTGGCATATGTTCGGTAAAAAATTAGATCCGTACCAGAGTTTTGAAGATAGAAGAAGACAAATCTCTTTCGTTATTCGACAAATGGCCATCGTTAGTATTGCTATGACTATTTATGCCGCTTTCACGATTGTTGCTCATACATTTGAGTTGCGCCATTTTGGTTCCACATTTATGAGTATATATTTTCAAATAATTGCCGTCGTTGGATTGCGAGCACTTCAAATTGACAATATAAATTTTGATGTGTACAAAGAAGATTAATCGCTTTGTTTGTAAATAGTAAAAAGGGAATTAAATCAAAAATATATTTAATTATTTTTGCATTTGCCGGTACATGCGTTTTATTGAGTTTATTATTGAAAAGTTATGGAATTGAAAACAGTTCTCTTTTTACAAACACTATTATTGGTGAAATTGAAGCCTATCTTAGGTAAATCAATTCGACAACCATTTAATTTTTATACAATCAAAAAAAACAAACATTCATTATGAACAGCCTCGATATAAAACAAAATAAATTTAAGGACTTTTTATTTGATTTAGTCCTATATATATCAGTTATGTTTTTGATTCGAGAAGTAAATATTCCCAATATAGGATTTATTGCCAATGGTCTTTTTTGGTCCTTTACCACTTTAGTTGTGGCATCATGGCGAATGAGAGTAAGAGGTGTCACTTGGAACGATTTGGGTTTACGCAAGCCCAAAAGCATTAAAAAAACTTTAATGGTCACTGGAATTATCCTTGTATTTATCCCTATATCCATAATGATATTTCAATTTTTTAAAGATCAAATACCATTTTTATTAGAGCCAGACATGTCCGAAAAGAACGCCGTTTCTAAATTTGGTAACCTTAAAGGAAATTGGGCACTTTTCTTTTTAATTATACCATTTATATTGATTGAGTCAATGCTGGAAGAATTGTTGGATAGAGGCTTTCTGATTAATTGGTTAGAGCGATTGTTCTCAAAGAAAAATTTTGCTACAGTTTTTGCAGTAATTACCCAAGCGGCAATTTTCGGATTCAGACATTCTAATGATTTTTCCGAAAGATCCATTACCGTTGGTCTTATTGGTTTAGTCATGGGTATTGGTTATGTTACTTTTGGACGAAATCTATGGCCCCTGATAATTGCCCATTGTGTTCTTAATACAATGTCAATGATTGGGAGAGTATGAAAATGAATTTTAATCAAAAAAGGAGAAAATAAAAATGGATAAATATCCTGCAAACCTAACAATCGATTACCCGGAAAAAGCCAATCGGCTTACTGTGTTTTTCCGGTTATTCACGGCCATTCCAATTATGCTTATTCTAGGACTATTATCATATCATGGATATAATAACGATCAATTTCCGAATGAATCATATTGGGTGGGAATTTTAGTCGCTCCGACGCTTTTAATGATAGTTTTTCGAAGAAAATATCCCAAATGGTGGTTTGATTGGAATATTGCATTGACAAAATTCTCGTTGCGCGTATCCTCTTATTTATTGCTGCTACGCCATGAGTACCCCTCAACGGATGAAGAACAGGCCGTCCATGTACATATTGAATATCCTGATGTAGAAAAAGATCTCAATCAATGGATGCCTCTAATCAAATGGTTATTGGTTTTCCCCCATATAATTCTACTCTGTTTTATCATGATTGGGGTCATGCTTTCAACAATTCTGGCATGGATTATTATTTTGCTCACGGGGAGATACCCAAAAAGTATGTTTGATTTTGTGGTGGGTGCTTTGCGATGGGGATTAAGAGTAGGAGCTTACGCAGTTTTATTAACCACAGATAAATATCCCCCATTCAGGCTAAGCGAATGAATAGTAAATTAATCGGTATTGGGGTGGCATTGATCTTTGTTTTAGGAGGGGTTGATGCAGGTACTTGGGAAAAGAAGGATGAATCTCCAGATAACTTTTACGAGCCAGCATCAGCAGTTTATGATTCAGAGCACCATCGCATCTTATTATTCGAGCTAGGCAGATATGGAGGCCAAGTCTATGCCTATGATTACAGTTCAAATAATTGGACTCAGATGAATGAATCTCCAGATAATTTTTACGAACCAGCATCAGCGGTATATGATCCAGAGCACCATCGCATCTTATTATTCGAGCTAGGCAGATATGGAGGCCAAATCTATGCCTATGATTACAGTTCAGATATTTGGACTCAGATGAATGAATCTCCAGATAATTTTTACGAACCAGCATCAGCGGTATATGATCCAGAGCACCATCGCATCTTATTATTCGAGCTAGGCAGATATGGAGGCCAAGTCTATGCCTATGATTACAGTTCAGATATTTGGACTCAGATAGATGCTCCTCCAGATAATTATTAAGAGTCAGCATCAGTGGATTATAATCCAGAACACCACAGCATCTTATTATTCCAACTATGCCGATCTCGAATGAAAAGTAAATTAATCGGAATTGGTGTTGCCCTCGGAATTAGCTTTGGTGTTACGATTGGATCTGTTATTGGTGCCGTAACCGGGAATGTTTCATTTTGGGTTGCCATGGGTGTGTCTTTCGGTCCCGTATTTGGAGTCGTGATTGCAATTATTTACGGATATATAAAAAATAAAATTGAATAAAAGGAGATAGTATGAAAGTAAAAATATTTTCAAAAGGCGGAAAACTCTTTGGTAAATCCAATACAGCTGTACGCCTTGAAGACGATATTAATTCCTGGTTGGAAAACCATCCCGAATTAAAGGTTTTTGAAATAAAGCAATCTTCTTGTGGTGGAAGTATGGAACCGGGACAGCATCTCATTTCTGTTTGGTATGAAACAGTGGCGTGAGCTTCCTGCGAATGCTCGCCACCAACAGGGATGTTGGATGCACTCAATACGATCTAGACCGTAATGACAAGTAGGAGGATTCAACTTAAGTTGATGCTTCATTGATGCTTCATATTTATACAAAGGAAATCCTTTGAGTAGTATAACTTAAAATGAAACTGATTCATCTATCCATGGCGGGATTAATATCCGTCACATCCCTATGGGGCCAATCCTTTCTTGATAAACTCAATACGGATTTCCTCACAGATACGGTTACCATCAGTACCGATTCACTCACTTTTGAATTGATGGATGTGAATGTGGTGGATAATCGGCCCAACAAAGGAAAAGTGTTCTCAATTTCTCAAGGGCGAAAACGGGATACTATGGAGTTTCCCGACTCCACTTTTAAATTAAAAATAAAAAAGGGATTTAACCGATTTATTTATAAATACGTGCCCATCGATATTATCTATGAACTGGATAAGCCATTAGAGGATTTAATTGATTCCCAGCCCGGATCCAATGGGGATTCGGTTAAAAAGACCTTGGAGATTAACCATCTCGAATTTGGGTACGATTATTCCGGTCGCGGTGGTAGCCGAAGGGTTCTTAATGGGCAATCACAATTAAAATCCCCATCAGGTGAAATATTAAATGAATGGCAGTGGGATATATCTTTAAAAAGGAAGAAGAATGAGAAACTTGAGCGATTGTCCGGACGGGTATTAGAGAAATGGGTGAACGACCAAAATGAAGCCATAAAATCCGAAAATATTAATCCGATTTCACCATACCCTTATAAACGATTCATCTTCGGGCGGTTGGACTATGCGAAATTCCCGGACGGGTACCGGGTGGATTGGCATGTGTCACTCAACTATCCAATGGATCAACAACATAAATTTGAACAAGGATTACCAGGATTTGGGGTGACCTATCAAAGAATGGATAGCTATTCGATTTTTTCTTTGTTCAAAAATGGTAAGCAGAAATTTACCCGTTTAAACAAATCTTTCGTAAGCAGATTAACCTATGGTTATGGTGTGGGAATTGTGAATTATGATCCAGATCGATTTGCCAATCTGAAAGGAGATCATTTATATAATATTAATGGGTTTGGTGCTTATAACATTGAATACAGACCGCAATTTCATGAAGGACTTTATGGGGGCATTGGGGTTATTGTTGATATAAATCCCTGGCCAAACATTATACCGATTACCAAGACTGGCGTTCTAATTACTGTGGGAACGATACTGCGATGAAAAAGTTAATTACTATTCTACTCTTTTTATCTACCACCCTAATTTCCCAAACTGTTTCAGGATATATCGTAGATGAAGAATCGGGTGCCACCATCATTGGTGTGAATGTAATTATTGAAGGTTCAGATCGGGGCGCAGTTTCTGATGCCAATGGATTTTTTGTCCTCACAAGGCTTACGGGCGATTCGATTCAAGTTCGCTTTTCTCATATTGCTTATGCTGAAAAACCCATGGTGATTAACTTAACAAAAGGAAGCGTCTATTTAAATAAGGTTATCTTAGTCTCAAAGGTTTTGGAATTAAGCGCCATTGATGTAGTCTCAAACAGGGGTTCAATTGTTCAGCGGGATATGGATATTGCCAGTTTTGAGGTTGATCCTGTTTTACTCAAAGAAATACCACAACTCAATAAGGATATCTATCAGCTTGTAAAACTTTCTCCCAGTGTCACCATTATGGATGAATTTTCGCCCCTTTATAATGTACGCGGGAGTGATCCGGGCGAAAATCTCGTTCAACTGGATGGTATGACTATTTATAACCCCCAACAATCTTTGGGTGGCGGATCATTATTTAACCCCTATGCCATCAAAAATATTGAAATGTTGGTTGGGGGCTTCGATGCCACATTTGGAGGGCGCAATGCATCCATCCTTTACCTCACCACTAAAGAAGGGACCAAAGGAAAACCTCGGGGAGAATTCAAACCATCCACAGAAAGTATCAAGGGGGCGGTTGAATTCCCACTGGGAAACTGGGGGACCGGAATGGTGTCAGGACGATTTGGATCATCTTTAACCACGGATATTATATTTAATTCACCCAACCACGGTTATGATTTAAATACTACTTTTTTAACGGAATTTGGAGAAACGCGCTTACGGTTTTCTCTATTCTCAAATCTCGATTATTCGGATATGAATTTTGGGTTTTTCAAAGTCTTTATGGATGATAAGATTACAGATAAATATGATTTTGGGATGAAAAATGATTCCCGAAATCTGGCAGTGGGGATCCAGAGCAGGTCAATCCTTTCACCATTTTTAATATTGGAAACGCATCTATATAAATCCAGTTTTAGAGTTGATTCCCGCTCATTCATGGCTTTTTCTATGAAAGATACTATAAATAATATTGATCAGCGGTTAGAGTATGAAACACGGATACTAAACTTGGTTGATGAAAAAACGGCTAAAATAAAATTAACCGGATTTTTGTTTTGGGGCCAACAAATTTCCCTTGGTGCAGAACTGAATAAATTTTCTTTTGAAAATGCACTCGGATTGAATCAATTAAATCGCGATGTCATTTCCCATAAACCGGATCTTTTGGCATGGTTCATCCAGGATAAAATTGAAGCGGGCCCCGCTCTGTTTAAATTTGGTGTTCGAAATACAAGATTAGAAAAAGAATCAAATTGGTATAATGATCCTCGCGTTTCCCTAGCGCTTCGCTTTGGAGATAAAACATTCAAGGCAGCCTGGGGCATATACCGCCAGTTTTTAAAATCCATGAATACCAGCGATGTAGAGGCAAACCAAACTACAGATTATTATTTTCCCCTTACCGATAAAGATCCTCTTACTTCTGAACACCGCATCATGAGTTTTGAACATCGCATTTCGGACCACTGGGAATATTCAATCTCGGCTTTCCACAAAGATATGTCTGTCCTATATCAATATGATTACCAATTGGCCCTGAAGGCAAAATCAGAAACAGAAACTTTGGAGCGAGGGAAAGGTTTTTCTTATGGTTTAGAAGGTATGGTTAAAGGAGAATGGAATCGCATTTCTGG
>JABGTK010000171.1 GCA_018647265.1 Candidatus Neomarinimicrobiota bacterium
AGTTCATTTGAGCATTGCTGTTGAAAAGGAAGCCTGTCCGCTGGGACTGACTCCCACAGCAAGCAGTACAGCAACTCTGGCTTTGGGTGACTCACTTGCCATGTGTTTACTTGAGCAGCGTCAGTTTAGTGAAGATGATTTTGCCTTGTTTCATCCTGGTGGTAGTCTCGGTCGTAAATTGACTGTCAGAATAAACGATGTCATGGTTGCTGGCGATACCTTGCCTGTGGTACCAGAAAATATGCCAATGCGGGAAGCGCTGAATATTCTCTCCAGTAAAAATCTCGGCATTGTAGTTGCGGTCGATCAGCATGAAAAAATCAGTGGTGTTTTTACCACCGGAGATTTAATGCGTCTGCTTGATGAAGAGCAAAGTTTTCTCGATAAACCCCTACACGAATTTGCTCACCCAAACCCAAAAACGATTGCTCCGGAAGAACTTGCCGCCAAAGCCCTGCATGTCATGGAAACACACTCCATCACCTGTCTCGTTGTTGCCGACCAGGAAAACCGCCCAATCGGCATAGTCCAAATCTACTATATTCTGCGCGCAGGCGTTTATTAATTAGTTGATGCTGTTAATAAACCGCAAATCACTAATTCTAGTAAGGCACTGATATTATAGACTACCGAATGTCATCTCTACCAATGGAAGAGATTTGTTTAATTGCTGCTATCTTATACAATATTTCACATACTTTCGAACTGACATGTTAAATGACATGTCTGTCGGTTAATTTTATCCGCTTATCTTTTGCTTAATTTATTTGAATACAAAACCAACCTAATAATCATAAAAATTCATTTCAGTATTTACACATTTTGCAATATGATTATACTAACATTAAGTGAAATTTCTTTAATTTCTCAAACAGTCTGAGGAAAAATAAAATGCGATGCAAAAAAAAGAGTGTACTTTCATTATTTTCCGGGTGTGGAGGTATGGATCTCGGATTTGAAGGAGGCTTCGAGGTTTTAAAAAAGAGCAGCAATCAGCATTTTGATGCGGACTCGATAGACGGAGTTTTTCAAGAATATTTTATCAAATTACCACCAACATCCTTTAGAACGGTTTTCTCAAATGATATTCGTCCGGGAGCTAAAGCCGCTTGGGAAAACCACTTTAGCAAGTTTGGAATTCCTAAAGGAACCTTTCATTTAGAAAGTATCGTTGATTTAGTGAAGCGAGCAAGGCAAGGCTTGTTTCAGTTTCCAGAAGATATTGATATTGTGACTGGAGGCTTTCCTTGTCAGGATTTTAGTGTTGCGGGAAAGCGCAAAGGATTTAACTCTAATAAAAGCCATTTTGGTGAGTTACTGAATCACGTTGATAATCCTACACTTGAAAACAGAGGAATGCTTTATATGTGGATGAGAGAAGTGGTTGACCTAACTCGTCCAAAGATGTTCATTGCGGAAAATGTAAAAGGGCTTATCAGTTTATCGGAGGCAAAAACTATAATAGAAAATGACTTTAAATCTATAGGTAATGATGGTTATCTTGTTGTGAGCGCAAGAGTCCTAAACGCTGCAGAGTTTGGAGTTCCACAAGGAAGAGAAAGAGTCATTTTTTATGGTTTCAGAAAAGATCTATTAAAGAAGGATGCTCTTGAAGCACTAAGTAGCATTAATGTTTGTGATGAGTATGATCCGTATCCACAACCAACTCATTCTTTCAATAAAAACAGTGAGTTGTTACCGATTGTTACTGTCAAGGATGTTTTATCAAGTCTACCCGAACCAGAAGATTCGAATGACCCATCACAAAAGACCTATTCTAAAGCCAAATGGTATGGAAAACACTGCCAAGGACAAATCGAAGTTAATTTAAATGGTGTCGGACCAACAATACGATCAGAACATCACGGAAATATAGAATATCGAAGACTTGCTCTTGAGCATGGTGGAAAATATAACGATGAATTAAAAAAAGGATTAAAAGAAAGGAGATTGACCATTCGTGAATGTGCGAGAATACAGGCATTTCCCGACGATTATGAGTTTATAATTTCTGCTAATAGAGGAAATATACCAGTTAGTGGATCCGAAGCCTATAAACTGATAGGAAATGCTGTTCCTCCACTATTGGCTTATCACATAGCTAAAAGAGTAGAGAAAATTTGGTCGATTTTATTTAATTTAGACGAAGATAAGATATTCTCGGAAGTCTTCGAAAAAGAACAAAAGTGTGAACAACTATTATTATTTGAGGCTTGTTAGTATGGCAAGAGGACAAACTATATTCTCTGAATTAACAGTTGGACTTGGTATAATAAATGGTAACTTTGATAAAGTGTCATTGGCTAAAATCAAGAATGTCACTAATTCTGATATTGAGTCTTTTTTGAAAGTATTATCAAAAAACAATCAAAATCCAAATCGTCGGAAAGATTCATTGAAATTAAAAAAGGCGGGTCTTGCGATTGGTGCTTGGATGTCTCAGCAGGGATTTTCAAAGTTAAATGTTGCGTGGATAGGGCATGAAATCATTGGTTCTGTTGAAAAAGCTTCAAAAGATTTAGAAATCATCAATGCGAATTGGAGAGTTTCCGTAAAAGAGAACTCAAATATATTGATTAACAGTTCGCCGGAATGGGTTTTTGAAAAATTGCCTCATGCTGAGTTTGATAAACTAAGGGGCAAAGATTGGTTTACGCATACAGCTGAGCATGAATTCCAAGCTTATTATTTAGCGTGCGGAGGTATAAGTTTTACGGGATATGATACGGTTGTTGAATACTACAACGCAACAACAATCAAGAACAGAAAAGTTTTTGCAAAGCATGTTGCTGTATTGCATACAGCTAAAGAACCAATAGTAATGCGTGCATACAAGAAATTTTGCCAAAAAGTAAGTTCAAAATCATCTGAAATTTTCAATGAACAAATCAGAGAATTAAAGAAAGGGAAAAATTATAAGAAAAAATTTGAGTTGATATTTCATGAGTTTTTTCGTGTGAACGCAGTAAGGTACATCTTAGCTGGTATTGATAAAGGGGAGCCATTTGCTATTATTCTGAATCCGAGTTCTGAGTGGAGCAAAGGATATGAGTTTTTGGATATTCAAGCATTACCCAAAGACGCTGGACAACCAGAAGTATTGTTACGATTTTTCTTTAAAGATAAAACATCTAATGAGCAATTTGATATTGATTTGAAAGCAGAGATAAGATGGTCACACGGAAAGTTTTGTGGAAATCCTGAAAGCAAACTGTATAAACTATGGAAATACAAGGATCTTAGATGGGTTAATGACTTTATCCTATAACTTCATAAGATACAAAATAAAGCAGGAATGATAACTTGCAAGTTCGTGATGCTACAACAACCTACCGTATTATGTCAGCGGTAAAATCCTCAAACACAAAGCCAGAGAAGCTGCTCGGTCAGGCTATGTGGAAATTAGAATTGCGTTATCGAAAACAACATAAAATTCTGGGGAAACCGGACTATGTTTTTTTACGCACCAAAATTCCGGGGTTTTGTGATGGTGATTTTTGGCACTTGTTATCCCCACAATTCATCAAATGGAGGAAAAACTATACTTCCACCACCAATAGAGCAGGATTTGTGGTCACTCCTCAGGTTCCCAGCCCGCCTTGACCAGTCCTTCAATGATGGGATCCGCCAGCGCGGAATTGGGAATAAAAATTCGGCGGTAGTCGTCACGGGTTTTGAGGTTGGGACGCAGAGTAAGGTAGCGCTCTAGTGCCGCCTTTGCTTCAGAACCTTGTTCCAAGTGCCCCAGCACCGCCGCACGAAAGCCCAAATGATATCCTACGTCCGGATGCAGAAGTAACGCCTTGTCAATCGTCTCAAGCGCCTCTTCATACCGCCCCTGTCCAAACAAGGCAAAGTAAAGACACCCAAGATAGAGCATCAATTCTGGGTCAGCCGGGCTGAGTTCAAATGCCTTGAGGATGGAGCTTTCACCTTGTTGATATTCTCCAAGATGAACTTGTACTAACCCCTGCCAATAGAAACTTTTAGCAAAACTGGGATTGAATTGCACCGCGCGTAATGCATGA
>JABGTK010000172.1 GCA_018647265.1 Candidatus Neomarinimicrobiota bacterium
CCACTTGGTCGCCTTTCCTGCCATCAGCATTAGTGTACCATCTTTCGCCCCATTTTCCATACTTATTATCTCCAACAGATTTCACCTCAATCTGAGCCTGGAGAAGACTAAAACAAACAATCCCGACTCCAACCAAATATAGTTTTATGTTTTTCATATTGTAGCCTTTTTTTTGTTAAACTAATTAATTTCGATACTGTTAAGAGATATAAACTTTATATCCTCTCTTGTATAATAAAATAATATATTATCCTTGATTACCGGATGATCAATTGACTGATCTAAGGTTTTAACTAACCGTATTGTATTGAATTCATCGTTCGAATAAAAAATATTTTTTCCAGAAAAAAGAAAATAACTGTTTGATGAATTTGGATCTTCCAAAAGATATTTATAAAACTCATCTCTGTCAGGGTTATCCCTAATAATGGTCCATGTCAATCCTCCATCCATTGACTTATATATCTCATACCAACTACCAATCGAATAAAGAACATCCCGATTATTGGCATTAAAAACCAAATCAAATATAAAAGCAGTTTTTGGATTGAAATCAGAATTAAAGTCAGTTTCATGTATTAAGGATAATCCATTTGCACCTATTACAGTAACGACCCCTTCTTCCGACCTATTTATTCTACCCCACAACCATACATATTCTTCTTTATATGGATGCCAGTCAATGTAACTGAATCCTTGACTATTGTCAACAGCACCATAAACTAAATCCCAATTATATCCTCCATCAACCGATTGAAAAATTCCCCTACCACCCTCCTGAGCCAAAACAATATTTGGGTTATGGGGCGACATTTCAACACGATATAAATAGAGTGTTTTTTCTCGATCATCACCGTAATAGTTTAATTTTGTGTTCGCCCAGGTTATTCCCCCATCGGTGCTATGCCAGAAATGTTTAATTCCATTTGCAACTATAATATGATCTCCATTTACAGAAACATTTGCTGCACCTGCAGAAAAATTTGTGTCCGAGAATCCCAGGTATTCCCAGTCGCTGAATTCATTTATGTAATTTTTACGCCATAAGCCTTCACGATCAAGGGCAGCATAGATAAAAGGTTTCTCTATTTCCATGCCCCAAAGATAAAAATTGACAATTTTATCTGGGTAATAGTCACCAGGGAGATTCAAAATTGAAATAGTGACTGATTTTTCTATTTTATTTGTTGCCTCATCAACTGAGACAACTTTTATAGTATATTCACCATTCGGTGCTTTTTTAGTATCCCAATTATATTCATAATTAAGGGTGCTGTCAGTAAAGTGTAGCGAGTCATTTATAAAAAACTCAACAAATGCTATTCCTTTTTCATCTTTTGTATCAACTTGTATAAAAACTGTATCACGAAATGTTTCCCCTGCGGCAGGTGAAATAATCATTAATTCTGGCGGCGTTTTATCTGGCTTTGCTTTATCTTCGCAAGCTATAAAAAGACTAACCAATAGAATAATGGGTAGAATTGAGTGATTCATGGTCTATTTAATCTTTTTTCCCAAGATATGTTTTAAGACATTGCATAATTCACCAAAATATAGTACCCAATCTGGGAGTTGTCAATAGAGTAGACTACCTACTATATATGTAGGTAGATGTACCTATATTTTTTCCTTTCTTAATCGCTATAATTCATAGTTTTAAAATTTTAATGGAGTTGAACCACTTCACAAATCACCCCTAATTTCTTTCATGCGAAGTAAAAATAAACAGATACTTGTGGTGGGCGATCGTGTCTTGATCCGCCCAGACAAAGGTGAAGGAAAATCAAAGGCGGGGATTTACTTGCCGCCAAGCGTGGTTGAAAAGCAGGAAGTCTTAAGCGGTGTGGTGGTAGAAGTAGGCCCGGGAATTCCATTGGGTAATCCAGAAGACAATATGGATGAACCCTGGTCAACCAACGACAGTGGGTCGGTGAAATATATTCCATCCCAAGCTGAAGTAGGCGATATGGTATTATTTGTAAATAAAGCGTCTATCGAAATAAAAATCGAAAATGAGGATTATCTCATTATGCCCCAGTCCGCCATTCTCATCCTCATCCGGGATGACCTTCACAGTTTAGCCGATTAATCATTCAAACCATGCCTAAAGCCGGCATTTATATTCACATGCCCTTTTGTCGGGTGAAGTGCATGTATTGCGACTTTTATTCTGTAGCGGATCGCGATGATGCAATCCCCGCTTTTTTTGAAGCACTCCTCAAGGAAATTGACATGTGCGAAACGGATACAAGCGGTTGGATTATTGATACCATTTTCATCGGCGGTGGTACGCCAAGCCTAACACCTCCTCATCAATTAGAAAAATTAATTCGGACATTGGATAGAAAGTTCAATATATCTCAAGTAACCGAATTCACTATGGAGACCAATCCCGGTGAAGCGCCAGCGGACAGTTTAAAAGCCTACCGGGAATTAGGCGTGAATCGAATCTCCATGGGTGTTCAATCACTTGAGCCAAGCCTGCTCCAATTCTTAACGCGGATTCACGGTCCAGAAGAAGTATTCAAAACATTCGATGCGGCACGACATGCAGGGTTTGATAACATTAATTGTGACCTTATTTTTAACATTCCGGGACAAACCATAGATATTTGGCAGCGCGACCTTCAGCGCATTATAGACTTAGAACCGGAACATATGTCTTGTTATTCTTTAACAGTTGAAGAAGGCACCCAACTTTACCAATATGTGAATCGAGGCAAAGTCACCATGCCCAGCAATGACCAAAGTGCTGAATTTTACCAATGGACTCAATCCACCATGACTGATAATGGATTCGAACAATATGAAATATCCAATTGGTCGAAACCCAATTTGGAATGTAAACAAAACCTTCATTACTGGGAAATTGAGCCATACTTGGCGTTCGGTCCATCGGCCCATGGGTTTGACGGAAAAAACCGATTTTCGAATATTCGAAATTTAGACGGTTATATTAAAAATTTAGGCGACGGCAATTTGCCGCGCCAAGATGATTATGAATTATCGGATAAAGACAGAACAAATGAAATGATCGGCTTTGGGCTTCGAATCAAAAATGGTGTAAATCTCTCCAAAATTCCAAATATGTACCGCAAATCATTCGATCAATCAATCATCGAGAATCATTCAAAGTGGGGAAATTATTTTATAAAGGAAAATGACCGAATAAAATTGACGAGCGAAGGATACTCTTTTGCCGATGCTATTGCAGTGGATATGATGATAGATTAAAGTAGAGAAACTTTACGAAGGTTCCAAACCTTCGAAAAGTTAGCTCAATAAGTAAAATGCTTAATCTGCTCCCCTTCTTTGCCGATACTTTCCATGGCTTCCATGCCGATTTCTAAATGAAGATCCACCCATTTTTTTGTTACCTCTTTATCAGACTCTTCTGTTTTAATTCCTTCCGGAGTCATAGGTACATCTGACACCAATAGAAGGGCGCCTCGATCGATGCCATTGGCAAAACCTACAATAAACAATGTGGCCGTTTCCATATCGATCCCCAAAACACGAATTTTCTTTAGGTAATCCTTAAAAGCATCATCATGCTCCCAAACCCTCCGGTTGGTGGTATAGATAACGCCAGTCCTATATTCCAATTTTTGGTTCACCAATAATTCGGATACA
>JABGTK010000173.1 GCA_018647265.1 Candidatus Neomarinimicrobiota bacterium
CTGCCAGCGTTGAAAAACATTCAACTCACCCGCTGGCTGTCGCCATTGTTCAATTAGCAGATGAAAAACAAATTGGGTTGGACGAAGTAAAAAATATTCAATCCACAGCAGGGAAAGGGATTATTGCCAGATATGGTAGTTCTTCCATAAAAGTGGGTAGTGCAGGTTTTGTTGAATTTCAAGGAGAGATTAAAGAAAAAGGGTCCATTGTATTTATCGCCATTGATAATATAGTTTATGGCGCCTTTATTCTATCGGATGAAATAAAGAGTAATTCAGCCAGCACTATTCAAAGTCTTAAATCAAACAAGATTAAGACAGTTATGCTTACCGGCGATAAAAAGGATGTGGCTGAATCCTTGGCGGCACAGATTGGAATTGACAATATTTTCGCTGAAGTATTGCCCGGGGATAAATCCAATATTATAAAGTCCCTCCAGGAAAAAGGTGAAATTGTATGTATGGTTGGGGATGGTATTAATGATGCCCCCGCACTGGCCCAGGCGGATGTGGGTATAGCCATGGGTACGGGGACAGATATAGCCATGGAAACAGGTGACATCATTTTGGTCAGTGGAGATCTAATAAAACTCAATCAAGCATTTATCCTCGCTAAAAAGACGTTTCAAAAAATTAGACAAAATTTATTTTGGGCCAGCTTTTATAATTTAATTGCCATTCCATTGGCAATTTTTGGTGCTTTGCATCCTGCTTTAGCTGAGGTGGCTATGGCATTTTCATCCATAAATGTGGTGGGAAATTCCAACCGCCTCCGTCGAGAAACACTCTGATTTCGACTTGATATAGCATCTATTTTTACTTATAAAAAAAAAGTTTGCACATACTGAAATATTCTGGTATGTTCGCGGTCAGAGGTAAAAGGGGATAGGTGCGTTTTGGCGCAAATGTCCGCCTATTTTAACAAAATTTCGACAACTCACATAACAGCAACGTGGAGATAAATATGAGAAAACTCACTATCTTGCTCTTTGCCATGATCTTTTCTGTTGGTCTGTACGCACAGAACCTTGCAGGTAAATTGAGTGGTACTGTTTCATCTGATGGCCAGCCATTAGTGGGCGCCAACGTCATACTTGAAGGAACTTCAAGTGGGGCAGCAACAGATGAAAATGGAACATACTATATTTTTGACGTACAGCCGGGCACATATACGCTACGGGTAAACTATATTGGGTATAAAACCCAAATAGTATCAAATGTACGCGTAACAATTGGTTTAACAACCGTTCAAGATTTTGGACTGGAAGTAGCCGCAGTTGAAGGGGAAGTAGTTGAAGTAACTGCTGAAAAACCTTTGATTGAGGTTTCCCAGACAAATGTCGCCAGAACAATTGACTCAGAAGCTATCGATAATTATGCCGTACGTAATGTTACATCGATGGTTGCCAGTCAAGCCGGTGTAATCAAAATGCATGACGGCCTTCACATCCGTGGTAGTCGTTCAAATGAAATTGGCTACACACTAGAAGGTGCGTCCATGTCTGGCGCCAGCGGCAAAGTTGTTTCAAATGCAATCCCAGAAGCTTTGGAAATAATAGCTGTTCAGGTTGGTGGGTTTGACGCTAGTATTGGTAAAGCCAATGCTGGATTGGTTCAACAGTCACTTAGAACAGGTGGAAGTAAATTGTCTGCCTCAGTCCTTATTGAAGGAATGCAAAGCGGTGATCCCGGGGCAGCAACAGGAGATAATGATTTTACAGCAAGATTTGGTGGTCCAATCGGCGATAAAGTTCGCTTTTTTGCCGCAGTTAGAAAGTCTCATACTGATAATTATTCGAGTTCTAGCAGGTGGTTCACCCCCTTTACGATTGCTGACGGTATTCCTATCGCTGATAAAATCGGTGGTTTGACTGCATCCGGCGACATGGTTGTCCTGGATAGCAATAAAGGGAATATGACATTTCGCGATAGCGATGGTGATGGCACTTATTCAGATGGCGATGAAATCCGCGGACAAAATAGTGGCTATGCTTTTGATAACGTAAGTGATGATTTGAATTTCAATGGTACACTTCAGTTGGATTTAAACCCGCTCGTTTTGCGTTTAGCAACCACATACAATTCTTATACTAGTTCAGGCGCAGGTAAGCCCATATCGAACATGTTCAATTCTCGTCGTCATGAGACGGAGGGAAAAAATTATATGATTAATCTGAAAGCAACTTATTTTTTAAATGCGAAAACTTATATTCGTACAAACGTACGTTCTATGAATCGTACTTACGAAACTTATGATAAGGCGTTTAAGGACAAAGGGACGTTCAAAACAGGGGGCGATAGTCAATTAAAAGATTGGCTCAAATGGGGAGATAGAAACGAAGTTGCTAAGGTAGATACAAACTGGGCGAAGCATTTTGGTACGCCAGGGGAAAATCCTACGCAAGAATCTTTTAGATATGTTGAACCATCGAGTTATAATGTGAATGGTTTCCGTTTTTCTCGTGACGGCGCTCGCCGTGGCGGATACAGCAAAGGGGAAGATGGTTATATAGGCTTTGATGCTGAATTTGTTACCCAAATGGGTGAGCATGAGGTCAAAATTGGTGGTGATTACACGAAATGGGGTTACAAACGATATAGCTATAGCGGTATCAATTCTTTGAATTCCAAAATTGGTCAGGATTCAACGCTAACAGTTGCTGTAAACGGACAAACAGACAGAATAGTAACCGAAATTGTGCAAGGGCGTTTATCGTCTTGGATTGGTTATGACCCATTGGGAAGAGATTGGAATGCATCTAAAGTTAACAATGCGTATGATAAACCAAGAGAACCGTGGAATATGTCATTTTATATTAATGACAAATTTGAAGCTGGGGATTTGATTGTAAATGCTGGACTTCGTTATGAAGCAATTAATCAAGCCAATGTTGATTTGAAAGATTATAACAATGCGCCATTGGATAAAAATGCAACCATTGTTGCAGCTGATCATGCTGAATATGGTTTTAAAGATATGCCAACCCAGAGCTATCTTATGCCACGAATCGGACTTGGGTTCCCCATTTCCGACAAGTCCACTTTCCATTTAAACTATGGTAGATATGTACAAATGGCTCCAATGAGTCAGCTTTATCGTAGCCGTGGTTCAGGTACATCTTCTTGGGGACTGGAACCTGTAAAAGAAACCAAGTTTGAAGTCGGATATGGTACACTCATTGGCGAAATTGCTTCACTAGATATTACGGTTTTCTCTCGCAATCCTCAGGATCAGGTTAGCCGTGATACTTATGAGCCGGACAATTCTCCAGGCATGAACGCTTATGGCTTGAGAGAGCACACCATATACGTAAATTCAGATTTTTCAAACATTATTGGTGTTGAGTTTGATTTCAAAACATCTCGCGTTAATAACATGCAATTGTTTGCAAACTACGTCTTCCAAGATGTGAGAAGTACAAACTCTTATACGAGTACTTCAACAATCGGTTGGGGTAAGCCTACAATGATTTCAGCCACCCGTTATGACCAGCGACACCAGGCCAATGCAGTCCTAGATTACCGGTCAGGTAGAACGGGTAACCCAATAACGGACAATTTTGGTGTAAACTTAATTGCTTCTCTTAACAGTGGGCATCCATTTACACTATCTGATGGTTCGATGGGGCAGCGTGACGCAGGTGAAGGTGCTCTTCTTTCGGATAATGACCCCCGGAATAGGGCGCCATTGGAAGCACTTAACTCATCTTTAACACCGAGTTACTTTAATTTGGATCTTGGTTTGGATAAAACATTCAAGCTTGCAGGTACAAATTTTAAAGTTTATGCAACGATTACAAACTTGTTGAATACAAAACATATAATCAATGTGTATAACCGAACTGGCGATGCGTATGATGATGGCTTTTTAAGCGACCCAGCTTTAAGTGCTCTTATTATTGAAGGGCGTGGCCCTGAATATGTCGAAATGTATCAAAAAATTAATTTGGCCAACCGGAATCACTGGTTGAACGATCACAGTTTTGATATGTTCGGCATTCCTCGCGAAATTAAAACAGGTATCCAAGTCTCCTTCTAGGGTGACTGAGAATACTAATAAATATAGTGGAGAATTTTATGAACTTCAAAAAATCAATCACTTGGATAATCTCGATTACCCTTCTCTTAGCTTCGCTTGTAAGTGCTGAAGTAATTAAAGGGGATAGGGATGCAGGTAAAACGGCTACAAGCCGTTTGGCAAAAATTACATCGGAAGGCCCAAGTGCTACATTTTTCAACATTAATAGTTGGAAAATTCAAATGGAAAACCAAGGGTTTTTCTCGTGGGATGGAACTTCGCACGGATCTGCCGGAAACTATCCTAAAGGGATGGGAAGCGTTATCTTTGCAGAAGGGATCCTTTGGGGTGCCAGAGTAAATGATAAATATGGCGTAGATGCCGATGGAGAAATTCTTACGGATGGAACCGGTGGTGGAGTGCCAAAAATCAGGGTTAACGGCTCTATGTATAATACCGGTCTTAAGGCTGGTAAAGTCCTTAGAGATGCGAATGGTAGAATCAAGTCTACTGGTTATTCTGAAGATTATCGCGACCAACAAATTTGGCGCGTACGGAAAAACTGGAATACAGCTGACCTTCGTGGTGATATTGCAATTATTAAAGATGCCAATCCAACTTCTCTCACTGACGCTCAAATTGAAGCTGGGAAGGCACAATACGAAGCTGATTGGACAAACTGGCCTGCCGATGAAGGCGCACCATTTGATGATGTAAATGGTGATGGTGTTTATACGCCAGCTACATGGGACGCAACAAATTTAGCTTGGGTTGGAGACATTCCAGGTGTTCCTGGCTCAGATCAAACTGTTTGGACTGTTGCTAATGATCTTCCTGATGAACATACTGGTGGTGCAACTGTCAGTGTTTCTGAGGGTGGTTGGGGATCGCCGCCAATTGGTTTCGAAATCCAAATTACACTTTGGGGATATGACTTCCCATTTTCTAATCCCTTAGCAAGCATGATGTTCAAAAGAGCTAGGATTAACTATGTTGGTCTCCCAGGTGGACCTGCTAATGCAACCTTAGATACAGTATATTTTACACAGTGGTCAGATCCTGATCTTGGGACTTATACCGACGACTATGTTGGATCGGATACAACCTTGAGTTTGGGATATGTTTATAACGGTAATACGTTTGATGATCAATTTTTTAATTCATATGGTAGTGCGGTACCTTCCGCTGGATATGACTTTCTTGAAGGTCCTAAAGTCGACGTAAATAATGATGGCATTATTGATACTTTGGGAATGACAAGTTTTGTATACTTTGCTGCAGGTTCGTCAATTAGTGATCCTGACACAAAAGTATATGCAGGAACGCTGCAGTGGTTTAACCTGATGGAAGGCTATCTTCCGAGACCGGCATACCCAACACAACAGCCTTTTGTCGATCCAATTACTGGGGAAGCAGAAATATATGTTATGGCCGGTGACCCAACTACAGGTACAGGTTGGATTGATGGAATTATTTTACCACCTGGCGATCGTCGTCTTGTGATGAATACAGGTCCTTTTTCCATGGCTATTGGTGATACTCAAGACGTAGTTGTTGGGTTAATTGGTGGTATGGGTGAAGATGCACTGAGTTCTGTAACTGTAATGAAATATAATGACAGTTATGCGCAATATGCATATGACCAAAAATTCATATTGCCAGTTCCACCGAAAACCCCAGAAGTAACTGCTTTTGAAGGAAATGGGTATATCGGATTGGATTGGAATAAAAATTATGAGCTAATAGAACAAAAGGTTATTGAAGGATTTGTTTTTGAAGGATATAAAATTTATCAATTACCTTATGCTTTAGCAAATCCTGAAGAAGGAATACTGGTTGCAACTTTTGATGTAGATAACTTGGTAAAAGTAATCTCTGGTAAAAAAGTTGACTTAAAATCAGGATTGCTTTTGACAGTCCCTGAGCATTATGGTAGTGATAGTGGTATTCGAAGAGACATTAAAATTACCACTGACCACCTTAGGAGCCGTCCAATTACAAATGACCGCCCATTTTATTATGGCGTAAGTGCATATTCATATAATAAAGCTTTGGCGGCTGATCCTACTGCGCCATTAAAAGCGCTTGAGTCTCCTATGACAAGAATAACCGTAACACCAAAAATGCCAGATCCTGGTACATCTTACGATGTATCTATAGGTGAAGCGTTAACCGTAACGCATTCAACTGGTACGGCGATTGCAACCGCCGCCGCTTCTGTTATGGACCCGTCAGCTTTAAAAGGAAATGAATATGAAATGTTCATTGATAATCAACATTACTATCGCGATGTAGATGGTATTTGGAAACAAACAGCATATCCAGATTCTGTAGGCAAAATGCTTACAAAATCAGTATCAACATTTGATTGTTCCAATTCTACAATAACAGCAAGTGCTTTGGCTTCGGCTAAAGTAGGAACAGTTGATTTAACCTTCACTTTTGATATGGACTGTGGTGACAATTGGGTTGATGGTATTGTACTTGATCTACCTGATGATATTACAGTAAATAGCTTTGGTACACCGGTGACAGGTTCATCGGCTGGACAAAATATCGCCAATGCAAGTGGTACTTTGGACGCCGCAACCAATACCATTACTTGGGGAAATGCACTTAGAAGTGAATGGGGTGGAGTAACTGGAGATGCAGTCTGGGTTGTTAATACAAGTCTTCCTGCATCGTATCCGCTCTCCATTGCATATACTGTTTATGATGATGCATATGATGGTACAACCGTAGATGCTACTGGTTCAGCCACAATAACTGAACTTGGCTATGAATTCAAAACCATCAAACATTGGAATGTGAGAAATAAAACTGCCGGTACAGTAGTGATTAATGATCAATTTATCCTTGATGGATACACAATAGATCATGTTGACTATAAGGGTATATTCCAAGAAGGTGGTGCATACTATGGTGACCATTTAGCGTCTGCAGAAGGATTCAAAACAACCTTAGTGGGTGGTTATGCTGCCCCTGTTGATTTTAATTCAGCAAAAGTAACAGGATCAGGATCTTTCGATATTGGTAGTTATGGTGCTTATGGTTGGGCAAAAACTGCTAAATCAATCCATGCGTATGGTGCTGGTTTTGCAGATGTAGATCATTTACAAAAAGACGTCAAAATTGTTTGGGACGGTGTATATGGTGAGGCGCTTGCCAATGGATATGTTCCTGTTGAATCAGGCGGTTCTCAAGCATGGCTTTATAATGCTAGGGGATACGATATTAAAGACCATTTAGATCCAGGGAATCCTGGGACAGGCGATCCATTCCTCATAACAGTTCCATTCAAAGTATATGATATGGAACCAGAAGGTGGTGGTGATCCAGTTCAAATTAGTATCATCGTATATGATCGAATAGCGGACCCTGCCGTAACGCCATTTTATGCATTTAATCCAAACGATCGGATGTATACAAACTTCGTTCTTCGCCCGTATGAAGAAACCTTGGTGGATTTTAAATCCAATGAGGCATTCCTTACGTGGAATGTAGTTTGGTGGGAATCGGCTCACGTATTAGGAGATGTTATAAACTTTGTTTATGCTAACCCATTGCAGGTTGGTGGAGATGTCTTCTCTTTTACAACACCGGCTCCGGGGAATAGATCTCTAGTGGCAAAGGATCTTGAGAAAATTAATGTTTTCCCAAATCCATATATGGGTTATCATGATTTGGAACAAGCGTCACCAAACCTGCCGCTTCCAAAGTATGTAACATTCAACCATTTGCCTGCAACAGGTAAAGTTCAGTTTAGAGTATTCAATATTGCAGGTACACAGGTTGCTAGTTTCCAGAAAATTACAACAACCCAATACCAGCAATGGGATATGAGAAATTCGAATAACTTTCCATTAGCAAGTGGAGTTTACATAGTACATATTGATGCAGATGGAATCGGCGAGAAAATATTAAAACTTGCGATTGTCACTGAAGAAGAATTTCCGAAACGCTATTAGGGTTTGAAGGAGCAATTATCATGAAAATTAAAAAAATAGTAAAAATAGCTTCCATTTTGGTTCTATCATTAGGATTATTAATGGCTCAAGCAAAAAACAAATATGATGGCGATGCAGGTAGTGGTATGCGCAATGGTACCGCAGCGGCAAGTCAACTCTTGATTCCACAAGGGGCAGCCTATTTAACTGGTGGCGGTGCTGTTGCAAGTGCTACTGGTGTTGGTGCATCTTTTTGGAATCCTGCAGGCGTTGTACGAGCAACGAGCAAGTTAGAAACATCCTTTTCAAACAGGACATATATTGCTGACATGTCAGTACTATTTGCCGGTGTGGCGATGAAGTCTGGGAACAACGCATTTAGTGTTAACATTCGCTCAATTGATATAGGTGAAATTCCCGTTACAACAGTGTTTCAACCCGATGGAACTGGTGAAAAATTTCGCCCGTCAAACTTCACAGCTGGATTTACCTATTCCCGTTTGATGTCAACAAAGACTTCTATGGGATTAACGCTCAATGCTACCTCAGAAGGGTTTAAGCGAGTAAAAGGGACAGCATTAACTATTGATGCCGGTGTTCAATATACAGATTTTCTGAATGTGAATGGTTTAGATGTTGGTGTTGCTGTAAGAAATTACGGTCGCCCAATGCGGTATGATGGCTCTGGCTTGTTACATAAAGCACAGGCCCTTGACAGTGACCGTCTTACACAGTTGATGAAAATTGAAGCTGCAGAAGCTGACGTCCCAATGTTGTTTGAACTAGGTGCCTCTTATACAATCGCTAATATGATTAATGTGAGTGGTTCCTATGAAAGTAATAGCTTTGAACAGGATAAACTAAAACTGATGGGTTCTTATAGTCTCCCTGGATTGGTGACTGTTCGTGCCGGTTACTTAGCAGATTTGGAAACTATTACACTTAAGGATGATCCTGAAACAACTACAGTTGATGAAAGTAAATCAGAGATTGAAAATATCTTTGGTGGTGTTTCATTTGGTGGTTCACTTTATCTTAAAAAATATTTGGGTATTAATGCATCGATTGATTATGCATACATCCCTGCTAAATATTTTGACGGTAATACAGTATTCACATTGAATGTTGGTTTCTAAGAAGTAATACTTAAAAACATTAAAAAGCCCTGTCAATTTTGACGGGGCTTTTTTTTGTCTAATTGTAATATATTAAACCGTATGAATTATCGGTTGATTCCCCAATGCCTATTGTTTTTCCTCATTTCCTTTACTGGATGTTCGAAGAAAAAGAATGCTCAAAAAGCACTCACGATACCCCAACCTTCTAGAACAGAACAAAATAGTAAGGTATTATTTTCCGATTTCGTCGGATCAAAGCAGTGCCAATCATGCCATAAAGATATTTTCAGCCAATGGAAAAAATCCACCCATGGTAAAGCAGGTGGATATCCCAATGAAGTTAATATTATAGCACCATTTAATGGTGATCCAATCATTTTAGCTGATGTGATTATTTATCCAGAAAAAAATGATAATAATTACCAGTTTAGAATTATTAATAAAAAAACAAAAAATGAGCAAAAAATAAATGTTGAAGCCGTGGTTGGTGGTGGTTTTATGGCTGGAGGAGGGACTCAAACCTTTTTTGGAAAATATGAGGATGGAACATATAGGTTTTTACCATTTGATTTCAGTCGTGATGAAAATAGTTGGTTTGTCCAGGTAAAGGGGAGTGAAGAATGGGAGTTAGTCAATAATGAAATAAGATTGAACCAATTATACAATTGGCCCCCACATCGTGTACTTGGTGAAATAGATGATATATCTAATTGTCAAAATTGTCATGGTAGCCAAATAATTAGTGAAAAGGTGGGAAATAATTATAACATGCGATTTACCTCTCTTGCCATTAATTGTGAATCCTGTCATGGACCTGCAAAAAAACATGTTACAATCATGTCTGAAATTGTTCGGGGAGTAATTAAAAATTCAGAATCAATCGGGATCAATAGCTTAGTGGGCATTTCACCAAGAGAAAGTCTCAATTTATGTTTCCAGTGCCATGCGGTTAAAACGCCCTTAAAAAATGGATATTTACCCGGGGAAGATTTAGAAGAATACTATTCACTTCGATTGGCCTTGTTGGGAAATCAGAATCCTTATTCTGTTGACGGCAGGATTAAATCTTTTGGATATCAGCAAAATCACATATTCAGTGATTGCTTTATTAATGGTTCCATGACTTGTACCAGTTGTCATAATCCCCATACTCAAGATTATCAGGATATTAATAAGAAAACATTGGTCGATCGATTTGACGACCAACAATGCACTGCATGTCATGCTGCTATTGGGAAGAACCCACCTGCCCATACATTTCATAAAGTAAATTCGCAGGGGAGTAAATGTGTTTCTTGCCACATGCCGTTTCGACAAGAAGGAGGAATTGGGAATCAAATCAAATTCACAAGATCTGACCATACTATTGCCATTCCTCGACCTGTTTATGACAAATCTCAAGGATTTGAATCGTCATGTATTCAATGTCACTCTGATCAAACAGAAGAGGAATTGCAGGTTTCTACGAATCAATTGTGGGGATCTATTAAACCTATGAATGCTGTCATTGAAAACCGATTAAAAATAAATAATGAAACAAGCGAAAGAGATGCCATCAACTTATTGCTTCAGCCCCAATTGAAACATAGTATAGGACAATTTGCCAATTTGAGCTATTTCATTAAAAGATACTTATCACCCGGGATGGAATTTATTAATCCCGAAATTGTGGAAAAATTAAAGGCATATTCCGAAATAGATGATGATATTGATCTTAAAGCTTTAGCTTTGGCGGGGCTTCATTACAGTCAGTATAAAAATCCAAAAGTTCGTAATTATTTATTGGGGCAATTGGATAAAATAGAAAGAGAAGAACATTCAGTCCGTCTTCGTTGGGGACTTATTTTAGATTATTTTGGTACTGTTTTTTATATGATTGGCGATCGTCCGCGCGCGATAGAGTGTTATGAATTAGCAAGACAAGTATTACCGGATGATAAAAAGATTAAAGAAAATTTAGCGCGCGCGAAAAGTTAATCTTCAAATATTGACCTAAGAGTCGGGTACAGTTTTTTATAGGGCAAATTCTGCCCAAAATAATATTCTCCATTTTTATTCTGTAATATTAGTTCCCAATGGAGGTGTGATTCATCACGAGTACCTAATGTACTCGGACGGGTTCCTGTATTTCCAGATTTGGCAAAAACTTCGCCTGCTTTTATCTTATAACCAGGTTTTATATTTGAATTGATATAAGATAAATGTGCATAAATAGTAATGGAACGATATCCTGGGAATAAATCAAATCCATGATCAATGAAGACTGCCTTCCCCAATAAAATACTATTAAAAATATCTGACGGTGTACGTTTCAACTTTGCAGCACGATTTAATATTTCAATTCTGAAATCAGCCGGGACTTCTTTATAATTCAAATCTGATCGTATTATAATTCCATCTGCCACCGATTTTACAGGTGTGCCCCAATTAGAAAAAAAATCAATCCCACGGTGAACCCCAGAACGATAATCTCTTGGGGCATTAGGAAGTCTTGATCCTTTGGTTGGAATTGGCTGACCGTCGCAAGGTAACATTAATGATATGGTGGGAGAAATAAGGGTAAAATCAGGGATTCTCCCAGCTCTATCAAATAAAGGCTCTATCGGTTGGGTAGAGTTCATCTTCTCGAATACACTGCGGATATGGGGCATTACAAAGCTTGTATCGATAGAATAAGTAACCACTATGAAATCATCATTAGCTTGAAGGCTTGATATTGCTCTACCCAATTTTTGATCAGGAATTTCATTTTTGATCAAATCATGGTACATCACTTTTGATGAATCATGAATTCCCGGTTGAGTTAAATCAACTAATCTGTTTATTGAGACAGGATGTTTTGCCAATTGGGTCAACGAGTCTAATTCGGACAACTTATGATTGGTGGTGATTGTTGCAGTTAAACTATCTCCGGAAAATTGTATAACCGGTTTTATTGAATTATTTATCTCCTCGTCTAATTTTGGCGGTATATGAACAGGCTTAACGCAAGCAGCCAATATGGCAAACAGTAAAATCGAATAAAGTTTCAAGAATTCAGCTTTGTTTTTGTAGAGCGTCCACGCCATCAATATAAATTTTATTGGGTGGACCGATAATTGTAGAAATACAGGAAGTAGAAAAAATTGAATTTTCTTTTTGTATATCACCATACTTTTCAGAAAAAAGTAATTGTACTGTAGGAAGCTGGGTTATTTTAATTGCATCAAGAATTGAATATTCAAATCTTGCCCATGCCATGGGTGCAAATATGAAACCATCCGCCCAATTACGGTTGCGTTGAATAAAATTAATAGCTTGAAACACTTTATGTGTTTGTGTGATTTTTAATTCAATTTCTGAATTCCGGACATGCCGTCGCAATGCAGTATTAATTTTATCTAACGTTATACGCTCATGGGCTTGAGAAGAAATTGAGCCAAGGAGGTTTGAGTTGGGGCCATGTAAAACAAGTATTTTCATAATTTATTAAGGTAAAAATTTACCGCATAGGAACCAAATGACCGATGATATAGCCAATAATTATTCCGATCAATAAAGCCAAGGTAAGAACTCTGGATTTGGTGAATTCCCTGCGGTAGCCTTTTTTTATTGCTACCGCCCCCACAAAATAACCGAGTGCATTCAATATC
>JABGTK010000174.1 GCA_018647265.1 Candidatus Neomarinimicrobiota bacterium
GGAATCAACATCACCTTGTTAGGAACTGATGCAGATGGGAGTCCACTTTCTTATGGCTACACCACACCAGTAAGTGGTACCCTAACCGGAACGGCGCCTGCGCTCACATACACCCCTTTTGCCAACTATAATGGTACGGACGGTTTCAAGTACGTGGTGAATGATGGAACAATCAATAGTGATTCAGTTTCTGTAGAGATTACGATTGCGGCGGTGAATGATATTCCAGCCATTACCTTGGCTTATACGGATTCTTTGTTGGTGGATCAGACCATAACTGAGGGAATGCTATTCCCGAAAGAAGCCACATCCACAGCCACGAACCAGTTTGCTATTACAGATATAGATGACACGAATATGGAAA
Source organism: Candidatus Neomarinimicrobiota bacterium (assembly GCA_018647265.1). Lineage (NCBI taxonomy): Bacteria > Pseudomonadati > Fidelibacterota > Fidelibacterota bacterium. The sequence goes on from JABGTK010000174.1 coordinate 365, forward strand.
GTGCCGTGGTTACCATTACGCCTTACTATATGGGTGAAGATACCTTGGTATTCGGTGCTGCAGGGACCAAAGTATTGGCCTTTGTTAAAACTGGCGACGGTACAATAACAGCTCCTTATGTTGGTACTTATACCTACACAGGATCAGAAAATATTACCGCTTACATGGATCACTTGAGTGATCTAAAGTATCAAAACACCAAAGGGAATAATTTAACCACCGCACCCAGAACAGTAACACTTACCGTGAATGATGGTGATGGCAACAGCAATACGGTGAGCCGTGTGTTGGATGTGAAGATTACCAACCGTGCACCCGTAGCCGTAGCCCTCTCCCAGGATGGGAATGAAGATGGGAGTATGGCCATTACCTTAACCGCAACGGATGAAGATGATAATCCGTTAACATACACCGTAACGAATCAACCGATGCATGGTGGCATCTCAGGTACACTACCGGTGTTAACCTACACACCAAATCCAAACTACTTTGGTGAAGACAGCTTTCGCTATATTGCCAATGATGGCATTATCAACAGTGATACAGCCACCGTTACATTAACCGTAAAGAATGTACAGGATGCACCCAAACCTTTCGCTTGGGTGAGCGTGTTGGCGGACACGGTAAATATTACGGGAGATAACCTGACGGATATTTATACCCTTAACTGGGATGAGAGTAAGGATGTGGATAACGAGACAGTGGATTATTTAATCACAATAAGGGTGGGACAATCACCGGCTGTTCATTTTGAAGATACAACCGGTACCACGTTTAATATCTCCTATCAAGACTTCGTGGATAACGCATTTGAGCGGTTCCCAATGCTCCCTAGAGTAACGGTTCACTTTGGTGTATTGGCTACCGATGGTATTGATACGGTGAATGTTACAGGCGAAGATCGTACCGTCATGGTCAATCGCTATGACTTTCTCGCCACAGGCGAAGCAGGTTTCCCGGAAGTCTTCGCGCTCCATGAAAACTATCCAAATCCCTTTAACCCCAGCACTACACTGAGTTTTGACTTGCCTAAAATCAGTAATGTGAATATTACGATTTACAATATGCTAGGACAGAAGGTAAAAACATTTTCTATGCAAAACACATCCGCCGGTTACCATAGTGTACGGTGGAATGGAACCAATGATTTAGGAGAAAGAGTGAGTACAGGTATTTACCTGTATCAATTACACACGAGAGAATTTGTGAAAACCCGTAAAATGGTATTCATGAAATAAAAATCTTTAAGCATGATTTGGATTTGCTCTCCAATGCTTAAAGTAAGATGATCGATACACATGCGAGTAAAAGCCCTCTCTGGTAATTCGGAGGGGGCTTTTTTATTATATTGAACCAACCTTCTTTCTTACGGTCATACACCCTCTTTTAATGTCATCCCGGGCGAAGTATGAGACCCGGGAACCAAAACCACAGTGCGATTTAACCAATTATTAGCATGTGGGTTATCAGCATTATTCAGATTAATTGACTTAGCCAGTGGAACGACATAGGGATTTCCAAAAGTGAGTAAGGGCGTACTATCGTTATTCAGTCTGGATATTGGATGTCTTTCAGATTCCGGGATGACAAGGGGAGGGATTAATTGCGACTGCGTCCATCAATAATGATTGTTTGTAATTTACTTTTTAACCTTTCAACTACTTGAGGATGATCCTGAGAGACATCGTTCAATTCACCAATATCTTCATTAAGATTAAAAAGCGCATATTCTGGAACAGTCCATAATTTCATAGACAAATCGCCATTATACATTTTTTTTGCATCATGTCTTTGAAGTTTCCATTCGCCAACACGGAGGCCATAAGTTCCTCGAAGACCATTGTCCTGGGATACAATATGATTTCTGCCTTTAGCGCCATCTTTACCTAACAGTGCACCCAACACATTAAAACTATCTAAAACGCCGTCTTTAGGCAACGGAACGCCTGTCAATGCTGCCATACTTGCAGCTAAGTCAATGGTGGATATCATTTCATCAGAAACACCTGGTTGTATTTTCCCTTTCCAATAGGTGATGAAAGGCGTTCGTGTACCTCCTTCTCGAACAGTATATTTTCCACCACTGTAAGGACCGGCTGGTTTATGGTTACCCAATGCTTCATTGGCAAAATCGTCGTAACCATCATCCAGAACGGGCCCATTATCTGAGACAAAAATAATCAAAGTATTTTCCGTTAGATTAAGGCGATCCAGTGTCTTCATAATTTCACCCACATTCCAATCTAACTGAACAATGGCATCGCCACGGAAACTCATTCCCGATTGCCCTTGGAATCGTTCATGAGGCATTCGGGGTACATGAATGTCGTGGGAAGAAAAGAAAAGAAAAAATGGATTATCCTTATTGTCTTCTATCCATTGGTTGGATTGTTTTTGCCATTCGTCTGCTAAATCTTCATCTCTAAAGCGAGCCGCATGTCCGCCAGTATAGAACCCAATCCTGCCAATACCATTATGAATGGTATTGTTGTGGCCATCATTCCAATTCATTTTTAGGGTATTGCGGTGGGTGATGCCCGTGGGATGATTTTCACTGGGTTTTTTACGGCCAACCCAAAGGGGATCGTTCGGATCGAGATTCCGTACACGGTGATTCTCAACGTACACTTGGGGGACACGGTCGTTTGTAGTGGGAAGAAGAAAATTATAATCAAACCCAATTTCTCTCGGACCGGGATTTAGCTCACCATTCCAATCGGGACCTTCTGGACCGCCCAATCCCAAGTGCCATTTTCCGATAACTGCCGTTTTGTAGCCTGATTTCTGTAATAATGATGCTATAGTTTCTGTTCCAGGTTTAATAATGGCCGGTGCATTTGGAGGCGCAATGCCTGTTCCTTTTTTACGAAAGGCGTAAGAGCCGGTAAGGAATGAATATCGCGTTGGGGTGCAAGTAGAAGCGGAGCAATATCCACTGGTGAATTTCAGACCACCTTCTGCTAGTTTATCAATATTGGGTGTTTTTACATTTTCCGGTTTGGCGCCGTATGCGCCCACATCGCCGTAACCCAAATCATCCGCCATGATGACAATAATGTTGGGCCTTTCAACTGTATCTTTCGATGAACATGAAAACACCAGAATGGACAGAATTAAAAATGAATATTTCATAATATGTTATCTTTCATTTTTGATCATAGAATGCTTTGATTTCTTTAGCATACTTCATCATGAGGTCATTGGGGATGGGGAGTAGAAGGTTGTACTGGGTAATCTTCCATTCAGTATCTACAATCTTTAATGCGCCGGTTCCTCTGAAATTGCCATAACTCTTACTATATAATATTTCATCAAACCAAGCCGTCTTTCCATCATCAGAAAAAAATACATTTCGTTCTGTCATGATGTATGTCCAACCCTTGCCGGTGGCCATGCGTTTGGAAGCGTATTCATCGAATTCCGATTTTGTCCATCGCTCGTTTATATCTGTTCCCAAAAAGACAGCATCTTTAGAAAACAACGCCATATACTTTTTGGCTTTAGCTTCTGCAGCATAAAGGTGAAGGTTGTCCAATATATTTTCTACCGCATCTGTGTTAGCAATATTTTGGGAGAATGAGATGGTGCTCAAAAAAATTGTAAGGATACATTTTTTCATTTATTAAATCCTGTCGTAATTATGTGTATTAATTCTTTTTCATATTTGTTATGTAAAACGTCACTTCATCGTCGGCAGTCTGCAAATTCCAATCAATAGAAATTTCACTGGGATTGCCATAGGCATTATCATATTTAATTTCGAATTGGTGTGCTTCTTCAACAGCAGTTTTGGATAAATCAAACAGTGCATTGATGGTGTGCCATTGTTCCGGGACGAGTTTCTGTGGTGGCAAGTTATCATCTGCAAATAAGACTGATTTAATGGTATCATTGTTTACAGATACACGAACCTCCCGAACCCATTCATCAATACAAAAACAGCTGGCGCGAAAGTTGAACTCATAACTGACCATATTATTTGATTGCCATTTATTGTAATTATTTTGCCAAGTAATGAGGTCCGATTCTGGTTCATTGTCGCAACCGATTAATAGGAATAGTATAGGGAAACATATTTTTGATAGCGTATTCACGGTCTAATTTCTAATGGAATGATTTCAAATTCAATTAGAAATTGAGAGATGCGCCCACTTAGTATTTTTTAAGAAAACTTCCACCATTGTCCGTGATATTAGACTCAATAGACAATAGGTCTAACACTGAATCATAAACGTCTGGTTGTTTGTATTCTTGACGCTTTAGTATGGATAATGGAATGGATGATTTAACAATCAAGGGTACATTTCTTTGCTCTGGAGGTAAAGGTATTCCCGGAGGCATGCCATGAAATACGCGATTATTTTCCATGAGTGATTCACCATGATCAGAAACATAAATAAATACATAAGGTACACCTGAACTATCCAGTTCATTTATAACGCCACCCAAAACATAATCCGTATAAACAATCGTATTGTCATATGAATTATATAATTCATCTATCGTGCATTCATTTACTACATCCGCATCCTCACACATGGGTTTAAAATGATAGAATTCAGGGGGAATCCGTCTTTGATAGTTGGGCCCATGACTACCGCCACCAAGGTGTAATACAATGAAACGATATCCGGATGTGTATGATTTAAGGTTTTCATTGAGCAAAGGAATAACATCTTCATCATAACATCGATCGCCATAGTTACAATTTGAGACTCTCGTTTGTTCGACTGTGCCACAATTATCATAGAGAGAAAAATGAGAATAACAGGCTGAATTTACTCCGGCCTTTGCAGTGATTGTGGCTAATGCCACATCCTGTTTTGAGAGTATCTCTGGTAATGCATATAAAGTTGAACCGTATTTTGCTACCCCATTAAGCAGATGAAGATCTTTATCTTTTGATAAGATTGGATTAGTATTTTGTCTGGTGTATCCATATAAGCTAAAATTTTTCTGCCGAGCTGATTCACCCACGGCGAGAACAACGACTAAATTATCTTGGGATAATGTGCGAGCAGAAACATTGATTTCCTTTCTCTCTCTATCAGGGAGATAGGCTTCGATACTTTTTTGTATAATACTAATCATACTTTGGTTATGATTGACTGGAATAAGTTGATGAAGTATATATTTTCTAGATGTATTTGCAGCCCGATGTATCGAGTCAAACTGTACATATAATAATGATAGAGCCAAAACTATTGATATTGAGAATAAGGTGATAGATCTCAATAAATATTTAATAGGTCCTGCAAAAGTTATCTGAACAAAATAAATCACAGTAATGGGTAAAATAATTAAGAATAAAATATATGGTATCATTTGGAATGATAACAGTCCCCATACTTCTGTAGTATCAGTATTAAATGTATTCATTATCATACTATGGTCTATGGCAACATCATATTTAGCAATAAAATATGCGGATAATCCACTCATTATGGTAAAGAAAATTGACAAAGGTTTAATCGTCCAGCGATGAGCCAAAAGTATGAATAAAGCTATGGATAGGCAAAGTCCAACAATATAAAATGCGATTATACCCACATAATCGAAGGTGTCTTTTAGGTAGAACCATTTAGAAATTTTATCAAAGTTTATGGCATTGTATATAATGTATGTTATTGTGGAGTATAAAAGGCAAAAAGAGGTATGAGAAACTTTGAATTTTAAAAGGTTGGTGTAGTTTTTTATCATGGTTTAATATTTTAATAGAATGGTTTTAAGTCTAATCTAGTCTGCCTCATTTATTAAAACAGGAATCGAATAAAAAGGATTTAATAGATTTAATCTATAATGGCTGGGCAAATAGAATGGAGAGAATAAATAACCCATATATAAGAGTTTTATGAGAGCGAGTGAATTTTGACATATGTATCTACCTATTCTATTTACTTAATTGTGCAAACCCTGGAGGCGATTTACGATGACTTGTCTGTTGTTCATAGGCATAAACATAACCCATAATTCTCGGTTCATCAAAATGTCGGCCTATAAAAGTAATACCAGCAGGTAATCCGTTTTTTGTAAATCCAGATGGTACTGTAATCGCGGGCATTCCAGTATGAGGGGAAATGTATTGGCTGTTGTCCCCTGCGGGACTTTCCATATCGCCCACCAAACGGGGTGGGTTGCTCCAAGTGGGATAAATGAATGCATCTATATTTGCTGCATCCATCGCATCGTTCACCGCTTTTGAGAAGGCAATATTTTTCGGTGAATGATAGAGGTCAATGCATATGGGATCTCGTTCATCGGGGGGTACTGTTTTCTTAAGGCTACCATCAATCATCTTTTCTATATAGGGTAAATACAAACCAGAATCCTTTACCTCTTGTAGTGACTTAACCGGCGCATTTTCTCCAAGAGAAGCGAGGTAGCTATTTACGTCATGTTGAAACACGTTACACCAAATCCCATCTATTAATTCATCATAATTGGGAATATCAAATGGGTCGACGATTATAGCGCCAGCAGCTTTTAAATCGGCAATGGCTTTTTCAGTTAATGTCACAATTTCAGGATTGGCCGTGGCCGTATCAATGTATCGGCGAAGGATACCGATATGTGCTCCTTTTAAGTTATTTAGCGATAAGTACTGTAAATAATCTTCTGGGATTTTTCCTTGAGATCGTTCCGTAATGGGATCATTTGGATCATAACCAGCAATGACTTCATAGATGCGGACTGCATCTTCTACAGTTCTGGCGAAAGGTCCGCCAATATCATTCCGAAGCATCAGAGGAATAATGCCGTCTCGACTTGTGGCGCCCATGGTAGATCGAATGCCAACAAGGTTATTATGAGACGATGGACCTCGTATGGAATTGCCTGTATCCGTTCCCAATCCAGCCAAAGCTAAATTAGCAGCCACGGCTGCTGCCGTACCACCGCTAGACCCAGCGGGAACTCGGGATAAATCATAAGGATTTCGAGTGACACCTGCAATTGAGCTCTCCGTTTTATAAGCGCTAAATGCCCATTCAGCCATATTGGATTTGCCCAGAATAATCGCCCCGGCCTCTCTGATTTTTTCTACTTGAAATGCATCGTCTGGTGCTATGGATCCTTTCATTGCTAATGACCCTCCTGTTGTGGGTAAATCATAAGTGTCGTAATTATCCTTAACAATAATAGGAATACCATGGAGTGGGCGAAGTAATCCCGTTTTTTTATACTCTGCATCTAACTCATCCGCTATTTTTAATGCATTCGGATTCACCACAACAATAGCATTCAATTTTGTAGATTGGTCGTATGCTTGAATTCTAGCCAAGTAGATTTCGACCAATTGTCGTGATGTTAATTCACCCTTTTCAAATGCAAGATGTACTTCTGCAATCGTGGTTTCTAAAACATTAAATTGCGATTTCGAGGACTTGTTTCTATAGCAAGAAAATATAACTAAAATGGATAGAATTGATACAATATGGAGATTGGTTATTTTTTTGAGCATAGGATTAACTGAGTTTGATTTAAAATAATTGAATCTATATTAAAGTTATTTTTACTTAATTCATAACCGAATATTTGGTGATCATTTTGTAATTAGGAGGAATGATCTTTAATTAAAATAGTTGATCTCTGCCATTGTATCGTATGATTTAACCGAGGTAAATTTGCCGTTATGACAGAGTTTAAACTTAAGTCAGACTTCAGTCCACAGGGGGATCAGCCTCAGGCCATAGATGGATTGGTCAAAGGCCTCAACAATGGGGACAAGCATCAAGTGCTTTTAGGTATCACCGGTTCTGGGAAAACATTTACCATGGCCAATGTGATTCAAAAAGTGCAACGACCGACCCTAATTATTTCTCATAATAAAACTTTGGCTGCCCAGTTGTATGGTGAATTCAAGCAGCTATTTCCTGATAATGCTGTGGAATTTTTCATTAGTTATTATGATTATTACCAACCTGAAGCTTATATGCCCATTACGGATACCTTTATTGAAAAGGATATGTCCGTTAATGAGGAGATTGATATTCTTCGTTTGAAAGCCACCAGTTCGCTACTCGAACGCAAGGATGTGATTGTGGTTAGTTCTGTGTCCTGCATTTATGGAATCGGTTCCCCTGAGGAATATAAAAGTAAAGTGATTCAGCTTAAGAGGGGTTCGGTACTGAATCGGAAAAAGTTTTTAAAAAGTTTGGTAAATATTCACTATCGCAGGAATGATACGGTCTTTGAGCGCAGTTCGTTTCGTGTCCGTGGTGATGTGATTGAAATTTATTTAGCCTACGAGGAAGTAGGTATTCGCGTTGAACTCTTCGGTAATGAGATTGATAATATATGTCGATTCCATCCATTAACAGGAGAAATCCTTAAAGAAATGGATTCTGATTTTATTTATCCCGGAAAACATTTTGTAACAGACCAAGAAACAATCAATCGTGTGATGGGCGATATTAGGCATGATCTCATCCACCGATTGGACGAACTTAGAGAATTGGATAAATTACTTGAGATTCAAAGGCTAGAGCAGCGAACAAATTTTGATCTGGAAATGATGATGGAAGTGGGCTATTGTTCTGGCATTGAGAATTATTCTCGCTACTTTTCTGGGCGGAAACCAGGAGAGCGTCCATTCACTTTGATTGACTTTTTCCCCGATGATTTTATAACCATTCTTGATGAATCTCACGTATCCTTACCTCAAATTCAAGCGATGTATAATGGAGATCGAGCACGAAAAGAAGTGTTGGTGGAACATGGTTTTCGACTTCCAAGTGCCATGGATAATCGACCAATGAAAATAGAGGAATTTCATGCCAAGCAAAACCAAATTGTTTATGTATCAGCTACGCCAGCATATCGAGAATTAGAAATGACAAAAGGTGTTGTCGTTGAACAGGTTATTCGACCCACAGGATTGTTAGACCCCATAGTTGAAGTACGTAAAAGTGAAGGTCAAATTGATGACTTAATTGGGGAAATTCGAGAACGAACTGAACGAAATGAACGAATTTTGGTAACCACCTTAACGAAACGAATGGCCGAGGATTTGAGTGAATTTCTCCGCGGGGTGAATCTTCGAGTGCGTTATCTTCATAGTGATATTGCAACGTTTGAACGCGTTCAGATATTACGTGATTTAAGATTGGGTACCTTTGATGTATTGGTTGGTATTAATCTCTTGAGGGAAGGTTTGGATTTACCGGAAGTATCATTGGTGGCCGTGATTGATGCGGATAAACAGGGGTTCTTACGGTCTCGAAGTGCATTGATGCAGGTGGCAGGTCGAGCGGCTAGACATGTAAATGGGCAAGTTATTCTTTATGGAGATAAAATTTCCGATGCCATGGATTACCTTATTAAAGAAACTAGTCGTCGTAGAGCTATACAGGAAAAGTATAATAAAGATAATGGCATTTCTCCCCAAACAGTTTATAAATCAACTGATGATATTATGGGTTCAACTGCCGTAGCAGACTCAATACATGATACTGAACCAGAACCATTCAAAAAAAGAAGAGGTGATGATTTTAGTCAGATGGACAAAAAATTAGCCTTAGACATGATGCAACAGGAAATGATTGAAGCAGCAGAAAATTTAGACTTTGAACGAGCAGCTCAACTTCGGGATGAAATAACCAAGATGGAAAAAGAACTAGCAACTGCGTTTTAAGAGAAACTCACAAAATACACGAAAATGATTTCAATTAAAATTATTACGATTTTTCATGTTTTTTATCGGGAAGAAAATAAAATATGAATATTGATAGAATACAAAGAGCTTCAGGAATTGTCGGTAGATCCGATGCGATTCAACAAGTCATAGAAATGGTGGTACAAGTAGCGCCCATTGACATATCTGTTCTAGTTACAGGTGAATCGGGAACTGGGAAAGAAATGGTAGCCAAAGCGCTTCATCGAAACAGTAAGCGCTCCCATGAGGAATTAGTTACAGTGAACTGTGGTGCAATACCTGAAGGCATTATTGAAAGTGAACTATTTGGCCATAAAAAAGGCGCTTATACAGACGCAAGAGAAGACCGAAAAGGATATTTTGAAACGGCCAATAAAGGGACGATATTTTTGGACGAAATTGGAGAAACACCTTTAGAAACTCAGGTAAAACTCCTTCGCGTTCTTGAAAGTGGTGAATTCATGCCCGTAGGTGCCTCTAAAACAAAAAGAACCGATGTTCGAGTGGTTGCTGCCACCAATAAAGATTTGGCCGAGCTTGTTGAAAAAGGGCAATTCCGGCAGGACCTCTATTATCGATTGAAAACTGTTACCATTAATGTTCCTGCCTTGCGCCACCGTGTTGAGGATATTAGTTTATTGGTTGAACGATTTGCATTAGAATTCACTCGATCGAACGATATGGTTTATCGTGGATTTATGCCAGAGGCCATTCGTGCCATGAAGAACAATCCTTGGAATGGGAATGTGCGTGAATTGAAGAATTTTGTAGAAAGTATTATCGTCCTTGAAAGAGGAGAAAGAATTACCGTTGAAATGGTTGACAAGCAATTGGGGAATGGAACAGTTAATGTTTCACCAAACCCTGCTTTACCCATGCTAATGCAGCAACCTCCAGAAGCGGCTGAACGGGAACTTATTTTACGCCAATTATTTTTACTGCGACAGGATGTGGAATTTTTAAAACAATTGGCCACACCTGGATCAGTAGTTATGGATAAAATGGGCATGCCTATGATTCCACAAAATAGTAGCGAAATTACCCCGACGCTTCATATTGATGAGGAAACGGAATTCTTTATTAAAAATGGATCTATTGGTGATATGAGTATTGAAGACCTAGAGCGGGAGGCAATCGAAAGAACATTGCGCTTTTTTAATAATAATCGTCGTGCCACAGCTAAATCATTGGGGATGAGCGAGAGAACTTTATATCGAAAGATTGATCAGTTTGGATTAGAGCGAAAGATAAAAAATTAATCTTTCATGAATTACCCAAAAGATACGAAAAAAATGAAAAATAAATTTCCATTCATAATAAGTTTCTTTTTATTGACCATTTCGTCATGCATGTATTACTCAATGGCAGGTAGTATTCCGGCTCATATTAATTCAATTGCCATTCCTATTGTTGAAAATCAAACGGCGGAATTTGGTATGAGTGAGTCGGTCACCGAAAATTTGCTAATTAAATTTAATGAAGAAAATATTCTTCGTGTCACCGAGGAAGATCAGGCGACTTCAATCCTCCGTGGAACAATCACACGCGTGACCGATGCTCCCTATACATTTACCAAAGAAGAGGCAGTAACGGAATATCGATTTACCATCCACATGGATGTTGAATGGTACGATGTGAGGGATGATAAAATATTAATTAAAAAGAATTTTTCCGGATGGGGTGCTTATGGTTTATCCGGGGATATTAGCAGCGATGCAATTGATAATGATGGCGATGGCTTGATTGATGGTGATGACAATGATGAGTTTGGCGATCCACGTGAATTCGCGACCACAGTTGCTGTAACAAAAATAGCTGAAGATGTTTTGAATGAAATTATGACGTCGTGGTAATTTCTAGACTTAATTAATCTAAAATGTGAGTGAAATGACAACTACAATAAAACAATTAAAAGACTTTGAAGGGCAGGAAGTGACCCTTAATGGCTGGGTTTACAATATTCGTTCAATTGGTAAAATTTGGTTTTTAATCCTTCGTGACGGAACTGGGTTGGTTCAGTGCGTGGTCGTGAAGGCTGAAACGGATGAAGCGATATTCAATCTTGAGAGTGAGTTGACCCAGGAATCATCCGTGACTGTAACTGGAATGGTTCGGGCTGAGCCTAGATCTGTGGGTGGCTTCGAATTGGGCGTTACCAATATTGAAGTACACCAGATTGCAGAAGAATATCCCATATCCCACAAAGAGCATGGGACGGATTTTCTCATGAACAACCGGCACCTTTGGCTACGATCCAAAAACCAGAACGCTATTTTACGTGTACGCCACCAGGTGATAAAAGCGACACGAGATTTCTTTGACGATAATGGTTTTACGCTCATGGATTCACCGATCCTTACGGGAAATTCTGTTGAAGGAACCAGTACATTATTCGAATTGGAATATTTTGATAGATCCGCATATTTAACGCAAAGTGGTCAATTGTATGGAGAAGCCAGCGCTATGGCATTTGGGAATATCTATGTATTCGGTCCCACATTTCGCGCCGAGAAATCTAAAACACGTCGTCATTTAACGGAATTCTGGATGGTAGAACCGGAAATGGCCTACTGTGATTTGGATGAGAATATGACTTGGGCTGAGAAATATGTGAGCTATGTCGTCCAGTGGTGTTTGGAGCATTGTAAGGAAGAATTGAAAATCCTTGAGCGGGATACTTCAGGTTTAGAAAAAGTTGTGCCGCCTTTTCCCCGCATCACTTATGATGAAGCTGCTAAGATTCTTCAAGAAAAGGGAACAGACTTTACCTATGGCTCCGATTTTGGTGGAACGGATGAAACAATCATTTCTGAACAGTTTGATCGCCCAGTAATGATCCACCGTTGGCCGGCAGAGATTAAAGCATTCTATATGAAACGGGACGTTAATAATGACAATCTAGCCTTGGGCGTCGATATGATTGCGCCGGAAGGATATGGCGAAATTATTGGCGGTGGCCAACGTGAAGATGACCATGATTTACTATTGGGCAGAATCAAAGAGCATAAACTGCCGGTCGAACCTTTACAATGGTATTTGGATTTACGTAAATATGGATCAGTGCCTCATTCTGGTTTTGGACTTGGAATTGAGCGTACTGTCGGCTGGATAACAGGCGTCAAGCATATTCGTGAAACTATTCCCTATCCTCGAACCATGTATCGCATAGATCCATAATGAATTATTCTGCCCGAATTTCCGTTTTTGGCGGCAGGGAAATTGACCAAGATACTTATCTTGATGCAGTAGAGATAGGTACCTTACTTGCGGCAGAAAACTATTTAGTATATTGTGGTGGTGGTGAAGGTGTCATGGAAGCAATTGCCAAGGGCGTTGACAAATGCGGAGGTACCTGCATAGGAATATTAAAAGGTACTGATAAATCTGAAGCGAATAATTATATTCATATTCCCATTTCTACCGGTGCTGGCATTGGGCGAAATGTGATTTTAGCTTATAACTGTGATGTTGCTGTGGCAATATCTGGTAAGTATGGAACATTGAGTGAAATAGCTTTTGCATTTCAGTTAGAAAAACCTGTGGTTGGGTACGGCACTTGGGACTTGGAAGATATTCATAATGCAAATACACCCACTGACGTAATAGATAAAGTTGGTCAGTTGTTAAATGGAAAATAAATCTGCAGCTAATCTGGTTGTTTCCGGTAAAGTCCAAGGTGTTGGGTTTCGATGGTATGTGGTTCAAAAGGGTCGAAGTTTGGCATTGATTGGTTATGCAATAAATTTACCAAATGGGAATGTTGAGATTCACGCTGAAGGAAATAAAATAGATATTCAAAGATTCATCGAAATAGTAAAAAAAGGTCCACCATCATCCCAAGTTGATAAGGTTGAAATAATGTGGATTAATGCCTCAAATAGATTTAAAGATTTTATCGTAAAGTATTAAATGAAGATCGCTCTCTGTCAAATCAACCCCACTGTGGGTGCCATCGATCAAAATAAGGATCTTATTCTTAATTGGTATCAAAAATCGATAGATGCTGGGGCTGACCTTGTGATCTTTCCAGAATTGGCAATAATTGGTTATCCACCACAGGATTTACTCCATCGCCAATCATTTATAGAAAAAGCAAAGGATGCACTTAATTCGATCGTTAAGAATTCCACCGTTCCCATGATAATTGGGAATACAATGAAAACTCAGACTGACTTATACAACTGTTCATTCTTATGTGCGAAGGGTAGAATTGTTGGTGATTATAAAAAAATGCTTCTTCCGACATATGATGTTTTTGACGAAGACCGTTATTTCACAAGGGGAGATTCTCCGGAAGTTTATGAAGTTGAAATTGAGGGTAGAAGACGAAAGATTGGACTTCAAATTTGTGAAGACCTTTGGGATAAGGATTACTCATGTAATTTGGCAATTGCCTTGAAAGAGAAGGGTGCTGATTTTATTGTTAATATTTCCGCTTCTCCTTATACTGTAGGCAGATTAGAAGACCGCATGAATCTTATCAAATCCAAAGTGTCTGAAACGGGCATTCCATTTGTTTATTGTAATCTTGTTGGAGCCCAGGATGAATTGATTTTCGATGGTCAATCCTTAGTTTTTGATAGCAGTGGAAATTTGATTGGGCAAGGAAATGCCTTCGAGGAAGATCTCCTATTTATTGATTTAGATAAAGCAAATACAATTGAAATTAAATCTGAATCAAGAGAGGAAAAAATATATGGCGCCCTCGTGTTAGGCGTTCGCGATTATTTTTGTAAAACAGGACATAAAGAAGCGGTGATTGGTTTAAGCGGTGGTATTGATTCCAGCATAACAGCTTGTATTGCCGTTGATGCTTTGGGAGCAGATTGTGTCCATGGTGTTTCAATGCCGTCAAAATATTCCAGTGAACACAGTAAGGATGATGCAAAAATATTGGCTGAAAATCTGGGGATTGATTATCGATCTATACCCATTGAATCAATGGTTGAATCTTTCGATGATTCTTTGGCGGAAAGTTTTGTGAATACCCAATCGGGTGTAGCAGAAGAAAATATACAAGCGCGAGTAAGGGGTAGCCTGCTCATGGCACTTTCGAATAAATTTAATTGGCTGGTTCTATCCACAGGAAACAAAACAGAATTGGCCATGGGATATTGCACGCTTTACGGCGACATGAATGGAGGATTGGCAGTTATATCTGATCTATCTAAAACAGATGTTTATGCCCTTTCTCGATGGGTAAATGATAAATCGATGTCTGAACGTATTCCTGTTAATTCGATAAAAAAGCCGCCATCGGCAGAATTACGTCCTGACCAAGTGGACCCCTTTGATTATGA